>JAEXTI010000384.1 GCA_023406965.1 Chloroflexota bacterium | reverse complement strand
GCGTTCCCTGGCCCTCAAAGGTCGGCGCTTTGAAAACTTGGATCAATTGACCTTGGTTTTGAATCAAGCTCTGGATTACTGGAACGCTCATCGCCATCCTTATGTGTGGAAGAAAAAGCCGCAAGTGCAACTCACGATCCTCGGTGGTTATTCGGTATCCAATCCCTCGCTTAGTTTAGTAACTTAGCGAGAGAACCATTTAGTGTTTTGCTCGCCAAGTTAGTGAGTTATGTTTTATGAGTATTAGTGCGGCTACGCCGCACTAATACTCATAAAACAAATCCAATTCTTTAGCGAGAAGACCATTTAGTTTTGTCAGGAATCGTGTTGAGATATAAAATTGTAATGCGAGATCGACCATGGAAAAGCAAAGGAATCAATATGTCAGAGTTAACCGCATCTCAAAAAGAAACTTTAGCACTTTTTACATCTGGAGCAAAACAACTCGAAATAGCTGTCACTGGTTTGTCGGAGAAAGCTCTCGATCATTCCCGGACGCCAGGTGAATGGACAATCCGGCAAATTGTGCATCATGTAGCCGATGACGGGGACGTCTGGTCGATGATCTTCAAGAAAGCCCTTGCTACACCGGGGGCCCCTGTTCGGTTTGAGGGCTTCCCGGGCAACGAAGCATGGGCAGATGCGTTAGCCTTCGACCAGCGTCCGATCCAGACCTCCTTAGCCCTGATCAAATTGCACCGCAAACTCATCCATGAACTTGCAGCGTACTTTCCGGAGGCCTGGGATCAGACCGTGAGAATTATCGATAGCCAAGGCCAAGACATCCAAAAGGTTAGCGCGGAGCAAATCATTCAGATGATCAGCGAACATATGAACGAGCATGTCTCAACGATCGAAGCCATCAAGCAGCAGTACGGCCTTTAGCTATCTCATTTTGGGGAACGTCAAAGGGAATTTGCAAAAATCGAAAATCCAACCAATCGCCTGACCGGTTGAAGCCCGCCGCAAGTCTCGCTGCTTTGAACGGCAGGGAAAAGGCGGATTTCTCGGTGGCTTCAGTCCGCCAAAGGCGAACATCTGTGCTATAATACTTTTGCAGCGGGCTTGTGGGCCGCGCTGTCGCCCGACAGGGCCGCACCTTAACAGATCTTGTGTTGCTGGTTGCTGTGCCGAAATCCTGAACAGCGTAAAACACATTGGGTGTTGTGCGGGCAAAACCCGCATAGTGGGTGCAACAATTTTGGGCGGGACGCGCCCATTGAGAGTCAACGTAGGCGGTTGCGTCATGCGTTTCTCAAGAAGCCCCCGCGCTTCTAGCGCGTGGGGAGCGTCACGATTTTTGGTACTTGCTCTTTTCTCGTCCCGCTTACCGCAGAATGAGCGGGAGGAAGACCTTTAGGTAAAACCACTGCCAGTAGCCGGCATGTAGCGCGTAGTTGGGATTGGTCATGTTTCCGGTTGAAGGTTGGCCGATGGTTTGTCGCAACCTGTAGTTTGGGGATGAAAGCACCCCGCTACCGCTACCGATTGCGTCCCAGGAGATGTTGTAATGCGCTGATTGACTCATGGGGGCGGCTGGTAAGTCGGTGGAGGCTGCCCTAAGTGAACTGCCCGGTTGGGTAATAATCGATATCAACAAAAGTGCCAGTACTAGGCCAGCTAAATAGGGGAGAGAACGCCGTTTCATGGCTCCTCCATGGGGGCGACCAGCTCCAGGCGTTCCGCCTCATACCCCAGGCGCTTTGCCACCAGACGGTAGTCAAAGTCGATGTTCGTGGCGCCTCCACCCAACTCATGGACTTCAAAGCCGGTGGCAGTTTTTCCGCTCACATACAGCCCCTGGCAGTCGCCCAACGGCGTGACAAAGACATGGTATTCGGAGAGGTTGACCGTGGCGGCGAAGAGGGGATCGATGGTTACCGTGGAAACGCCATTGACCAGGGTGCCGCTGCCGAAATCCTCAAACCAGACTTCGGGACTTTCGATTGCATACATCAAACGCTGTTGGCCATTCGCCGAAACGACTGCGCTTTTTGTGCCGTCAAATAACGAGTTCCCTATACAATGCAGGTTCCCCGATTCATTGATAGTACAAATTTCAATGTTATCGCCATTTCGAATTCGCAAGGAAGACGCCGAAGTATTGTCTTCATCAAGGTCGAAGTAAAGTTCATCGTTCGAGGCCATGCGCAGATCGCTGTGGTAAGTTGATAGAAGGCTATAAATTGTTCCTGCTTTAGCTACCCCATCACTAGTTTCAATGCCCGAGACCTCAAGCCCACCCAGCCCTTGGACTCTTAAGGCCGGCGAGGAGTTGGCAATCGTCCCACCCTGGACACTTAAGGCCGTCAAGGGGTTGCCAAGCGTCCCATCATCCCGGTTTGCGACCGTCAAGACAGCGTCAGTTGTATCCCCATGTGCATTGTCGTTAAGCTCTCCTGCCACCACCGCTCCAGCCATCAGGGTGAGGGCATAGGGTGAACCGAGTAATTGCTGGCGGGGTGTGAGCACCTCGCCATTGATGGAAACTTGCAGCCACAGTGGTTTGGTCAGCCATTCCGGGTCCAACCCAGTTTGCAAGGCGGACGGTCCTAAGGTCGAGTCGAACAGACCATCTGTAACAACGACATTTTTTGTTTCGGTATATAAGAGATCGCCCCCGGTTTCTTTTGTGTATAACTCCAGGGTGAACGAGAAAGTGCCGTTCAGGGGTGTACCGTTCTCATCTGTCAACCGCCCCTGGTAGCTAACTTTGGGGGGAACCCCGGTGCAAGCGGTCAGCAAAACGGTTCCCAGGAGGCCAATGATTATTACCGATAAGATGATCTTGGATAACGGATAATACTTCATGTTCCATTCCTCCTTCAAAGACCAAAAGAAAGGTTAACCGTAGGTAACTTCTCAGTTTTCCGGGGAAAGAGGCTAAATAAAAGGTGTATGTGGGAGCTTCGCCCACATACACCTCTAATTGGGAACTTTTACCGCACTGCCTGAGCAATTACCATCGAAGATATATTCATCATAGCAAATAATGGGGGTTCTGAATGAATGAATTTTAGGATTTCCCAGGTTTTTCAATCACCAAATTCCAGGAATGAGTCGCTTTGTCCGCTGCATGTACTGGCGGTAGGATTCGCTAAAATGATCGTTCAGCAACTTTTCTTCGACTTTGATCCGGTAGATCACTCCTGGCAGAAGCAGCGTAACCACCGAGAGCAATCCAACCAGGCTAGAATACCCCAGGCTGAGTCCCAACGCCATAAGCAGGTAACCGGCATATGCCGGGTGGCGGATCAGGCGATACGGGCCGCTTTGCACCAGGGTTTGACCATTTTTCACCGAGACATGTCCGGAGTAGTTTTTTCCCAAGGCGCGCCGGGCCCAGATGAACAGAGAGATCCCTAGGGCAACCATTCCCATGCCACCGAACGACATCCAGGTATTACGGTGCAGTAGAGGCGGGAGGTAGATGTACTCCAATGGAGATAGGTAGAACGCAGCGATCATCCCAATTGTGATGAACCAGAGTGAGCGGTCGCCGCGTTCCTCGTGGGTTGATCGTCCCTCTAGTGGCGATTCCCAAAAGCGTTCTTTTCGGATGGCGCAGACAATGATCAACCCGACCGTGTAGGCTACTCCGACCAGCAACAGGAACCAGCCTGTTGGATTCGTGGGAAGCGTTTTGATACCCAGCCACGCTAATAGCACGGCCAATATTGGGGCGGCTACCAACAAGAAAAATTTTGCCATCTGGCTCATTCCACCCTCCGGATTAATTCGCTTTCACCCTATTTCATAAGCGAAGTCAACTCCGTCGCGGTCGTTTGCACTGTCCCCATTGCCTATAAAGCAGGAGAGTCAGGGAACTCCCTCTGACGAATCCGGAGGTGAGGTGGGCTTTTCCACAGGTTGGTTGTTATGCGCGACAATAGACATCAATTTTGTGGCGATGTCTGGGTGTAAGCGGGTTTTCCCCTGATAGGTTTCGCGGACGGCCTGGACTAATTCCTCAGGGCGTATGTCTTTTAACAGGTAGCTCTGCGCCCCCGCGCGGATGGCTGGAATGACCTTATCATCTTCTCCAAAACTCGTCAGAATAATTACGCGCGCCTGGGGGCAGACGCCTTTGATCCGGGCGGTTGCCTCCACGCCGTCGATTTCGGGCATGACCAGATCCAGCAAGACGATATCCGGGTTAAGTCTACTCACCATGTCGATCGCTTCACGGCCGTTAACACCTTCGCCGATTACCTGCATATCCTCTTGGAGGTCGATGAACATGCGCAGCCCCTGACGGACGACGGCGTGGTCGTCTGCGATCAGTACGCGGATGATCGGGGCGCTTCTTTCTTCGTCTTGGCTCTTCCCAATCCCTTTTTCGGCGCTGCGGAGTGCTTTTTGGATCGATTCCAGCTCAACACCCACCTGGCGAGCGCTTTCAACGCGAGCGGGATTGTCTTTTCGCAGCATCCGGCGAATCAAATTGGCTAACGGGGCGGGAAGATCATCGCGAGTGTTTTCCAGAATCGGCAGCGGGTTGTTTTTTACCGCCCACATGATCTCAAAAGGGGTGTCTCCGCGAAAGGGCAACCGTCCGACCAGCATCTCAAATAGTACGACGCCGAAAGACCAGATGTCGGACCGTTCATTTACCTCTTGTCCTTCAAAAGCTTCAGGGCTGAGGTAAGAGTAGGTTCCCAGGATCGAGTGAGATTCCGTCATGCGGGAAAACTCACCCAGGCGAGCCAGTCCAAAATCGGTCAAACGCGGCGTGCCATCCTCCGCCAGAAGAATGTTCGCTGGTTTGATATCCCGATGCAGAATATTGAGGTGATGGGCTCGGCTGAGAGCGTCTGATAATTCCAACCCGATGGACACTACCTGATCTACCGGTAGTTGTGACTGACGGAGCAATAAATCGGCCAATGAGCCGCCTGGCACGAATTCCATGATCAGGAAGTGTTGGGAGCCTTCATGGATGGCGGCCAATACTTTAACAATATTTGGGTGGTTGAGCCTGCGGAGCGCTTCTCCCTCCCGTGTAAACCGCTCAACCATTTGGGAGAAATCACCGGCCCCTCCAGCGCGCAGCTTCTTGATGGCAACCGTTTCACCAGTTAGCGTATCGGTGCCGGTGAACACATCGCCCATCCCTCCACCGCCGATGTATCTACCGATCTGGTAGCGGCCTGCAATCGGAGTGCTTTCTGTGGTCATCATGCCAACCTTTTTTATCTGCCCGAACCTTCATGATCATTATACGAGTATTGAAGAACGAGGGGCCTACCCAATTGACACACGATCGCCTGGATAGGCCCTGACCTAATTGCTTCTCCCTACAAATGATGTCAATTACAGGACGGTCTTCACTCCTGGAATGCGGCGGAGGCCTTCGGAGATCAGGAAGCAGAGGATGATCACGACGGGCAGCACGATGACATATTTGAGCAGCGGAGGGAGGGGAGCGAAGCTCATGGCTACAGAAGCCGGCACCAAAATGAGCGGGTGGATCAGGTAGACGCCGTAGCTATTGGGGCCGGCGAAGGCCATGACCCGACTCTGGGGTTTCTTCCGGTCGCGAAGCCAGAGGATCAAGGTCATGCTGATCGAGACACTGAACAGGCCAATCCACAGCATGAAGGCGGCGCTTTGCCAGTATGGGCCGCCGGTAAAGACATCGGCTGATCCTTCTGCCGCTCCACCCACGAAGAAAAGCACCGGCATCATCAAGAACAGTCCCAGTGTTAGCCAGGCCCAGAAGCGAAGGTCTTTTCCTTCAAAGCGAGCTAACCAATCGTTGCGATAAGCCAGGGTGCCGGCGATGAAGAACAGAATGTATTGGGCGAAGAAGATGGTCATCAGGTTGAAGATGCCAAAGATCTCAATGGTATCGCCGACTTTGGACTTTAGGCCGATGATGAACATCAGCAGGCTGATAACCAACCCGAATCCGAGGATCGCTCGTTTCCCGGGTACTTTCAAGTTTTTGGTCCAGGCGAAGGTTTCTGATGAAGAGCGAGTAGCCAATCGCCAGAGCGTGTAACCGACCAGGAAGACCAACAGCGCGAAGATGAACCAGGTAGGGCCTTCATCCGCTCCGGTAATGAACGTCCGCCCGAAATATTGCCAGAAGGAGGCCGACTCTTCTCCTCTGGCGACTCTGGCAACGTAAGTGGGAATCCGGCTGAGGGCAAAGGTGTAGATGAGCATCGGTACGCCCAGGCGCAGGAGGCGTTCCTTCCAGAACCTGGCCAGCCCTTTATGGTCATAGGACCTGGGGGTGAAGTACCCCGAGATGAAGAAATACAGCCCCAAGGAAAAGGCCTGTGCGATGGTGGTTACAAAGGTCAGGAGGATGGGGGCAATCTCGCTTTGGGCGGGGTCAACGTAAGTCCAATCGCCGATTGCGCCGTAGGTGATGGCAGTGTGTAGGGCGATCACCAGGCAGATCAAGATCACGCGGATTGAATCTAGATAGTTGAGCCGCGCGGCAGTTCTTGTGACGGCTGCCGGGCGAGCCTGTGGAACGGCTTCGGTGTGAACAGCAGATTGAATGGTCATAGGATTTTCCTTTCGTCAGATTTTGTTAACTGATCAAATAGGTCGAGTAACGTGCGCAGGTCGGCGCCTTTGATGACGAATGCGTCCGCCCCAGCTTCCAATGCCTTTTGGCGATTGACACTATCGGCGTAGACTGTGAAGACAACCACCTTCTGCGCCAGGTGTAAGGTTTTGATTTGACGGGTGGCCTCAAAGCCATCCAGGTTGGGCATTTCCAGATCCATCAAAACGATATCTGGGGTAGATGTTTTGGCCTGGCGAAGCGCGTCCCAACCGTCCACGGCTTCGCCGACTACGGACAAAGTCCCGGCTAATTCCAATACATGGCGGAGTTCCTTTCGTACAATCGCACTGTCATCTACGATCAGGATTTTCAACATCACGGCTACCTCTCTCAGGCGCCCATATCCATACGATGGCGTAGGAGTAGGGTCCTTCATATAAAAGAATACGGTTCTTTCGAAAAGGGCGCATCCACCCGGCGAACGATTCCTGACACACGACAAGACCGATCTTGAGATCGGTCTTGAGAACCCGGCAGGTCAGTCTTAAGGATTAGGTCTTGAGGCGGAGGTGGCTATGTTTTGGGAACCAGCCCATTGCGGATGGCGTAGATTGCTAAACGGGTCCGGTCTTCCATTCCCAATTTGCTCAGGAGGCTGCTGACGTGCGTTTTTACGGTCTTTTCACTGATCACAAGATGGGCTGCAATCTCCTGGTTACTCATTCCTTGGGCCACCAGGGAAAGCACCTCGATTTCCCGCTCGGTCAATTCCGAGGCGATTAGTTTTTTAGGGGAAGGTTGGGCTGTGACCTGATCCATCAGTTTGCGCATCACCTGTGGATGCAGGCGGGCTTCGCCGCGGTAAGCAGCCCGGATGGCGTCGATCAGGTCGTTTGGGGCCACATCTTTCAATAAGAAGCTGACTGCACCGGCTTGAATGGCGGGAATGACTTTGTCGTCTTCTACGAAACTGGTCAGAGCAATGACTCGAGTAGATGTCCCCAATGCCGTGATTTGCCGGGTAGCAGAAATGCCGTCCACCTCGGGCATGACCAGGTCCATGAGAACAACATCCGGCGTCAGGCTGGCAGCCATCTCGACGGCAACCTTGCCATTGGCAGCCTCACCCGCAACTTCAATGTCATCCTGCAGTTCCAGCAACGTTCGTAGCCCTTGCCGGACAATGGGGTGGTCGTCCACGATCAACACCGAGATGCGGGTGCTTTTCTCAGTCGAGTTATTGGGCATGGTTTTCTTCCTTTTCCAGAGCGATATCTACCCGTAATCGGGTGCCTTTTCCGGGTTGCGAGTCGATCGCCAGCTTTCCGCCCAATGCTTCAACGCGCTCCTGGATGCTGGTCAATCCCAGGTGGCCGGGCAATGCTTTGGCCACATCGGGATCAAAGCCTACACCGTTATCCTCGACGAGCAGATGGACCGAAGTCGTGTCCTCAAGATCTAGAATAACTTTTGCTTGGTCTGAGTGAGCATGTTTCACGACATTATTAAGAGCTTCCTGCACCACGCGGAACAATTCCGGCTCGATGTTCCCGGCTAGTCGATGATCGCCCTTGATTTGCAAATCCACGTTCAAGCCGTCATTCAGTTTCCGCTCAGCGGCCATTTTACGGAGAAGGACACCAAGGTTTTGATCGGCGGCGGAATGGGGGCGCAGTTCTTGGACGAGTGCGCGCATCTCCGCCAGGGCGCTCTGGGCCAACGATTGCAGGTGATCCAATTCTTTCACGGCTCGCTCAGGGTTCCGATCAACGAGAATCCGGGCTGCCTGAGCGGAGAGGGTCAGGCCGAAAATTGTTTGCGTGACCGAGTCGTGCAACTCGCGGGCGAGGCGGTTGCGCTCGTTGATAGCGGTCAGTTCCTGAACCTGCGATGCGTATTCCAGAAGTTGTTGATTGGCCTTTCGCAAATCTACCAGGAGGGCTTCGCTGCGGTTTTGAGCCTGCTCAGCTTGTTGGGCCAGATAGCTCAACGCGGTGAAGAGGAAAATGGCGGTTGGATAGATGATGATATAGCCGATGCTTTCAGCCAGGGGGAAGCTGATGAACTGTGCCGTGATCATGAGCAGAGTCATCCCGATAATCCAGGTGAGCGCAGTCTTGCGAGGAAAATTCAGGATACTTTGGGTGCAAGGAGGGATGAACAGCAGTGAAAAATAATCTACTTCGCCTACGAATATCAGTAGAACTAAGGCGATCGCGGTCTGCAGCGCATTCAGAATGTGGAGGAAGGAGATATTCCTGGCGATCAGCCAGGGAGTGGCTAAAAGTAAGACCAAATAGAAGGCGAGGAGTCCGACCGTATACCAAAAGTCGTCCGTCTGGCGCAACTCTAGGATAGCCCGCGCAGAAGATGCCGCAAAGGCCAGGTATAACGCCACATAGGCGATGAACATCCGCCTGCCGACTGGACGGTTTTGCATGTTCTTCTCTCGTTTCTTTGGTTACGGCCTGACACACCTTCACTAACGTTATTTAACTATTCAGAGAATCCGATCTCTTCCCCACTGACTGCCTAGATACCTGATATTTCTTAATTATACATTCGATAAATCAAAGATTAATCATGGGACTCTGATGAGATTAACCGAACCGTGGCAACCGTTCCCGTCATTCTAACTTCCGTGGCGTTATTCTGAACAGTCAACGGGTGAATGTCACGTTCGCGGGCATCGCACAGAAATGCCTGAGTTACTTGAAGTTCGGGAGCTGAAAGTAGAACAGGTACCTTGGGTGTTGTCAGAGCATTCAGGCGCACAATGATCCCTTCACCGTGGGATGCGGGTTTGATTGCTGCCACCCATACGTCTGGAATGTTCGTGGTGAGGATTGATTCGGCGGCGATTTGTAGCGAGCGATCTTTTTCCTCACTCCAGGGAGACGTATAAAATGTGCGCAGGTGCGCGGCCAGGTTGTTTTCCTGCCAGTTGCCTTTCTCTGTGAACAGCAGGGCGTAATCAAAAGTGTAACTCTCTCGCTCATGACCGCTGGCCGGGTTGCCGGGAATGCTGATGAATCCGAAAGCCTTTTCTTTGGTCGCATTGCGCGCGGCAACGAGATCCAGTCGGCCATCCGGTTGGTAGGAAATTGCTCCAGGAAACGCCTGGAAGACTGCAAGCCCGCGTCCATCCTCTGCCTGGATGTGGACAAAACGATGCAAAGGCCAATAGGTGGGGTGATAGATTCGTTCCGGCGGACGTTGTACCATCCCGCCTGGCGTATCCATCCAAAAGTTGTTTGTGTGGATGCCGGTGTTCAACCGAACCGTGACCGTGTGACCCTGAGCGGCTTTTCCTACCACACGACCAAAGATCAGCGGCGAAGTATTGTTGATAAACAACCGGTGAGTGAAGGATTCGCCGTCTAGCTCTACCTTGCTGGACAATTCCAGCCCACCTTCCCTCTCGATCACTTTAATGGGAACGGGATTTCGACGATCGCGAGCCGACTCTTTCCATTTGCCACCGGCAAATTCATATCCCATGCGCCACAGGCCACCCGATTCCTGATAGCCGACCAACTCATTCGATGCAGCTTGTAGAAGGGGTGTTTGGGAATCACGGGAGAATAGTTGCTGGATGACGATACCTCCGGCGTTTTCATCTAGTTGCATACGGTAATGAGTAGTTTCTATGAGGATTGTGTGGTCTGCTCGTTCCCAATGGATGGGTTCGCCTCCTTGTGGTTGTATGGAGGGTGAGGACAGCCCCTGGCCTAGATGTTCGAGCACTGGGGTCACCGATTGCATGGCTTGATCTAGCCAGGGAATCTGTTCTTCTTCGGCGACCCGGTCGGGCGAGGTGCCGGTGATGAAATCGTGGTGATTTGAGACGGCTGCCCGCCACCAGCTCTCTTCCAAACGTGCGGCGATGGTTTCTTCTGCGGGTTGGTTTTGCGGATGGAAAGATAATTTTTCGGCTAACAACAGATTGCTAACCAATTTGCTCCCGCGTTGTTTGAGGGTCGGGCGAGCCGTGTAGAAGCCAGTCCAATAGGGATTGGGGTCCAGTTGCAGGACAGGAAGCGTATCTTTGTAGAAATCGATCAAAGAAAGATAATCGTCCAAACCGGCGTTTACGACCCACACCCCGGTCTTCGGATAATGGGTTTGGTTATATCGATCCAGAAGCGAGGTTAGTTCGGGAATAGGCTCAACGAAATCAAAGCCAATGGGGCAGTATAGATAAGGCGTGCGGCTATACGGTGAAAGCTGTGCTGTGTATTCCTGAATGCGACGGGCAATGTGAGAATCTGAACGATTGGAAAAGGCAACCCGGACCAGGTAAACCCTGCTGAGGCCGGTGAAGGCCAACATGTCGCCCTGACCGTAGGTATATGCATTCCAATGGGTTAACAACTCCGCGCCGTTTTGATCGCGCCAGATAAAATCGAGGCTGCGTTCTTGTTTCAGCAAGCGCTCTGCGGTCGAACCGGGCCGGGGAAAGTTTTTCGCAGATTCTAGATCACAGCCCATAAAGTACATCCCATCCACTCGGGTGATAGCAGTGCGATCAAAGCCGGCAGCGTTGAGCAGGGAAGGCAGCGTAGGTGTGCAACCGAAGCTGTCGGTAAAGTAAGCTAGCTTTGGTTCCTGTTGCATCCCGTTGGATCGCAGCCATTCTTGCCCGATGAGCAGATCCCGTAAAATCGCTTCTGCGCTGGGCACAATCGTATCTGCGGTGGTAACGCCGCTGCTGGTCAGGCGCAGCCGACCGTTGTTCACATACTCACGGATGACTGCTTGTTTCTCAGGATAACGATCCCAGTACATGCGCAGGAAGAACATACACTCTACCGAGTAGATCCGGCGCGGCTCTCGTTGCAATGCTTCTAATGCCTGGTCGAGGTTGTTGCGGACGAAACGATCGAAATATTCGCCGGCAGTGAAAAGCCAGTTGGGATCCCAATGGCTGGACTCGGAGAAGATAATAACTTGTCTGGCATCCGCTGGAATACCTAATCGCCGGCGAAACTCCATCTCAGCCGGGATGATTGTCTGGTTCATATGTGCTCCTTCTTCTATTCAAAAAGGCTATCGAAGGATTTGGGGATGCGGCATGTTTATGGAGGGTGAAGCAATGCTGCCAGCACTTCATCGAGTTCAGGTGGAACGGACCGGTTTTTGAAATTTGCTATTTGAGAGAAAATTACAGATGTTTTTCCAGTTCGTGCCGAACACCCAGCCCTTCGGCTGCCACCATAATTGCGCATAGCAAGGCTGCGTTGCCTTTGGTGTGGGGTGAAGCACATTTTGGCATACACCTTGTTAATTGTATCGCCAATGACATTGGTCTGCAATGGAACGCCTCTGAAAAAATTTGTAACCCGCTGCGGTTCACTGTCAGATAAATCGAGAGTCCCCGCGTATTCCTTGAGTCCCCATAAATTATTGATTCGTTTCCCAATAATTGTGATACAATCAATTTGACGATTAAACGATTGTTCAATTGTATAAACGAAAGAGGGCTTATGAAATCAAATATCCTTAACGAGCACACCGCGGCGCATGTCGCCGAACTTTTTCGCTCTTTCAGCGATACTAGTAGGGTACGCATCCTTTCCGCCATTATTGAGCAGGAATCGAATACCTCTGCTATTGCCGAAACGCTTGGCCTTACCGAGTCGGTCGTCTCACACCACCTGCGAGGGCTGCGCCAGACGCGTATTGTCCAGGCGCGCCGGGATGGCAAGGAGGTTTATTACAGCGTCGTCGATCCGCACATCGTTGCCCTGTTCCAACAGGGTGTTAGGCATATCCAGGAAAAATAAACCCGTTCACAATCCGGGTAGTTTTGTTATATCGAACGAAACACAATTCAAAGAAGATACCTATGGAAAACCTGAATTTATCTCAGGATGAAACCAACATCCAAAAAAACATGCTGTCTACCGGTCTCTCGTCTGAAGAAATCCTGGAGCGCCGCGCCCGCTTTGGTGAGAATCGACTGCCAACCGAAAAGGGCGTCTCGGCCTGGGTCATTCTCCTCAACCAACTCAAAAGCCCGCTGGTTTTCATTATTTTAGCCGCTGCGGGCATCTCGCTGGCCTTGGGCGAGTTTGGTGACTTCGCCATTATTATGGCAGTTGTCGTGATTGATGTCATCCTGGGCTTTGTGCAGGAATACCAGGCCCAGCGCACGTATGTGGCGTTGAAGGGGCTGCTCAAGCCTACCACCACTGTGATCCGGGATGGGCAGCGGGCCGAGGTGGAGGTGTGGGAATTGGTGCCAGGCGACCTGGTAGTTCTAAACGCCGGTGAAAAAGTGCCCGGCGATGGCGAACTCCTCGAAGCTACCAAAGTAGCGTTGGACGAAGCCATTTTGACGGGGGAGAGCGAGCCGGTGAACAAACTTGCCGTTAGCGGGGCAGTTGAATCTGGTCCGCAAAACCGGGTTTTCATGGGCACTACCGTGGTAACCGGGCGGGGAATTTTGCGCATCACCGAAACTGGCATAAAAACGGAGTTAGGCCAAATTGCCGCCAGTTTGAACGAGCATGTTGAGGAAGATACGCCCCTCCAGGTGCGTCTCAAGGCTTTCAGCAAACTACTAACGTATGTTGTGGTGGCCGCTACAGCAGTCATCCTGATTGTGGGTCTACTGATGGGCCGCGAGTTTTTCGACATGCTGCGCACCTCTATCATTCTGGCAATTGCTGCCGTGCCCGAGGGACTGTTGATTGCTGTGACCGTTATTCTGGTGCTGGGAATGCGCAAGATTCTCAAGCGCAACGGCCTGGTGAAACGGTTGTTGGCTGTGGAAACCCTCGGCTCTGTCACCACGATCTGTACAGACAAGACTGGCACGCTCACCGAAGGGCGCATGCGGGTGTCTCGTTCCGACTTGCAGGACCAGACACTGGCCTGGAAAACCATGGTTCTTTGCAACGACCTGGAAGGTCCTGTGGATATTGCTTTGTGGGAACATGCCGAGAAGATGCAGCTTGGGAGGCCTCAAGAATTGTTTGACAGCGCCGAGCGCATAGGCGAAGAGTTGTTCAGCAGTGAAACGAAGTATATGATCACCGCTGTGACTGGCAATGTTCTCCAGGGGGAGCGCTATTTCTTCCTGAAAGGAGCCCCGGAGATTGTGATAGCGATGTGTAGCCTGCCCGCCGTGGAGCAGGAGCGCCTGCTGGCGCAGGTGGATGAGTGGGCCGGTGATGGCTTGCGGCTCTTGGGTCTGGCTTATCGCCGATCTGGAAGCCTCGAAGATTACACCAACTACACCTGGCTGGGCCTGCTGGGCATGGAAGATCCCGTGCGCGAGGGTGTGGTAGAGGCTGTTCAAGTGGCTCAAAAGGCCGGTATCCAGGTCAAGATGATCACCGGCGATTACCGCCGCACTGCCGAGCGCATTGCCAGCAGTGTCGGCCTGATGCAGGTGGGTGATCCGGCTCTGGAAGGTGCGCAGATTGGCGCAATGAGCGATGAGCAACTCCAGGAAGCCGTTGGGCGCACCGCCGTGTTTGCGCGCATCCGCCCACAAGACAAGTTTCGCATCATCAAAGCTTTTCAGTCCAGGGGCGATGTCACCGCGATGATTGGCGACGGAGTGAACGACGCCCCGGCATTGAAGCGTGCAAACATTGGCGTGGTAGTGGGTAGCGCCACGGATGTGGCTAAAGAAACCGCCGACCTGAATTTGCTTGACAACAACTTCCGCACAATTGTCGCGGCGATCGAAGAAGGCCGGGTCATCTTCTCCAACATTCGTAAAGTGGTAGCCTACGTGCTCTCCAATTCTTTTGCCGAGGTGCTGACCATCTTTATCGCCATGATGTTGCGCTGGCCGGCCCCGTTGGCGGTGGCGCAGATCTTGTGGATCCACCTCATCTGTGATGGGCCGCTAGATATCGTGCTCAGCTTTGAGTCCAAGGAGGCCGGTATCATGGACGAGAAGCCCCGCTCGTTGAAAGCTCCTATCCTGACTCACCTGGGGGCTTCTCTTATCGGCGTAATCAGCATTGCTAGTTCGATTTTTGCCTTGTTGTTGTTTGGGCATTACTTCCAGATGCACAATAACCCGATTGAAGGGCAGAGCATCGTGTTTGCCAGCTTTGCCATCAATTCCATCGTGTACATCTTTGCCTACCGAAGCATGCGCCTGCCGCTTTACAGGATGAACAAGTTGAGCGCCAATAAACCCTTGATCTGGGCCTCTCTGGCCGGTTTTGGAACCATTGCCATTGCCTTCCTGATCCCCGGCTTGCGTAAAGTGTTGGGCATTGTGCCTCTCACGCTGCAAGAGTGGGGCTGGGTAATCGGCATTGGCATAACATTATTGGTGCTGGTCGAGATTGGCAAGGCGATTAGCAACCGTCTGCATACGCATGATTAGGCTTGGTTAGTAGGACTAGATGAACCGGATTTGGAGTTTTCCCTTCTCACGGGCTCCCCTTCTCCGCTGAGAAGCTGCGCCAGAACTTGGGGCGCATTCAGACCAAAGGCTTAGCTCAAGGAGGTTCAATGAAACCGAGTATTTTCCGAGATCAAGCAGTCATTGTTACTGGCGCCTCCGCCGGAATCGGCAAGGCGCTAGCGTTGCAGTTAGCATGTCAGGGAGCCAAAGTGGCTATTGCCGCCCGCCGAGCCGAACGGTTGGAGCAGGTAGCCGTAGAATGCCGTGCCCTGGGCGCTGAAGTGCTGGTTGTGCCAACCGATGTGAGCAACGAATCTCAATGCAAAGCGCTGGTAGATACAACGGTAGCCGCGTTTGGCCGGTTGGATATGCTGATCAACAATGCAGGATTGGCAGCCACCGCTTTGTTTGATGAATTTCCCGACCTCAGCTTGTTTCGCCACACGATGGACGTGAACTTCTATGGGGCGGTGTACTGCACCTACTACGCCTTGCCGCACCTGAAACAGAGCCGGGGACGCATTGTGGCAATTTCCAGCATGGGTGGAAAATCAGCCATTCCCTACAACACCCCATATTGTGCTAGCAAGTATGGCATGCACGGGTTTTACGACTCGCTGCGAATGGAGCTAACCCAACATGGCGTCAGTGTTACTTTGATTTGCCCCTGGTGGGTGGTGACGGAATTTCACGCTGCGCAATTGAGGAAGGATGGCACACCGCGTGGGGCCGAGCGCGGGCGGGATATGTACACGGACAAGATGATGAGCGCCGAACGCTGTGCTGAGATCACGCTGCAGGCAGCGAACAAACGCCGGCGCGAGGTGCTGATGGGACCGGGGTTCTGGGCCGTGTTATTAAAAACGCTCGCCCCGGGCCTGGCGGATTGGGTGGCGGTAAAAATGGTTTTGGGGGCAGCCATCCGACGAGCTAAGAATGCCCAGGAAAAGAGTGAGTCATGAAACTCGAGTGGGTAGAGCAACCCGTTCGCTGGTTGGGCGGGCTGCTGGCTTATACCACGTTGGCAGTGCTGCTATATGGCATCTGGCGCGGCGCGCAACGCAAGGCCGGCCACACCACCGGGCGCACCGGCGCCTGGCTGCGTTCAAGTTGGTTTTACCTGATCACATCGGCGTTGTTTTTCAGCGTATGTTTCCTCGGCTGGAACCCCCTGCCGTTGGTGGATTCACCGTCTACTCGTACCTGGATGCTTGCGATTGGCTCGCTGCTGTACTTCCCAGGGATGTTGCTGGTGCTGTGGGCCAGGTTGACCCTGGGCAAGAATTACTTTGCCTCCACCGGGTTGGGCGTGCAATTGTTTGCCGATCACCAGTTGATCACCAGCGGACCGTTTGCCTTTCTGCGCCACCCGATGTATGCCGGGATCATCCTAGCCAGTTTCGGCAGCCTGCTGCTTTATGCTACTTGGACAACTTTGATCCTGGCTTGCTTTTCTCCGCTGATCACCCTACGCGCCCGACGTGAGGAGATGGCATTGGCCGCTGAGTTTGGCGAGCAGTGGCAAGAATACTGTACACATGTGCCGAAGTGGATCCCGCGATACTCGAGGAGAGAAAAAAGATGATCACTGAGTCACCTGTGGCAATCCCCGATCTGCAGGGTGTGGCCCGTACGCTGCTCGTTCCGCTGGCCTGCCGGGCCATTGAATCAGCCCGCCCCGATGCTATCATCTACGATCTGCGCGCCGTAGAACTATACAATGCCTTGGGCGGCAACCGCGATTTTTTGCTGGGCATGAGCGAGCAAGACAGGCTTTTCACAGTAATGCGCATGCGCCAGTTCGATACGGCGGGCCGTTCTCGCACAGCTCCATCGTGGCGCGCGAATACGGCATTCCTGCTGTGATGGCAACTGGCTCGGGGACGCGCCGCATCCCTAACGGACAAATCATAACGGTGGATGGAAGCAAAGGGCTTGTATCCTTGAAGGAATAAGAAAGGTCGTACGGAGGTATCATGAAACCCACATTCCCAA
>JAEXTI010000378.1 GCA_023406965.1 Chloroflexota bacterium | reverse complement strand
CGTTGGAGCCGGAAACAGTCTGCTCGGGAAGGGTGGGCGAGTAACGACCGTGAAAGGATAGGAAGAGGTGAAGATCGATTCGGGCAAGTTGCAACGAAGTACACAAAGGCCGAAACGGATCCTGGAAAAGGCAGGCAAGGCTGTTCTGGTGATGCCGTTCAAGCTCCTCTGGATGGTGGCGAAAGCCGCACTACTGTTGATGCTTGCCGGTCTCATAACGCTGGCAGGATACGGTGTGTATCGGAGCAACCAACCCATGGTGGTTCCGGAAGCGCGCGGGATCACGTACCGGCAGTTTGTAGCAGAGCGCCTGCGAGCGGCAAAAGCGCTGGATGAAGCAAAGGCCGAGTACGGCAAACGGCGCGCATGCGTCGTAACGGATCTCGTCTATCTGCATCCGGGAATATTTTCCGTGCTTGCTCCGCAAATGACTCTGGCGGTGTTGTATCCCGACTCCAGGTTCGCGAAGGCCGTGATCGCCGGCGATAGTTACGCTTACCGGAACCTGCCGGTGGGAAGCGAACCGGTATGGCACAACGTCCTGCCACTGTATTGGGAAGCGGTGGAGCGCGAAACCTGGACGTTTTCTGTGATTCGCAGTTCCCGTTCGAAGGTTTGCCCGATGCCGCCCGTGGATTTTTCGGCCATTGCCGCTTCTCCATAATAATTGCGGGCGGGAACCGCCGCCTTTAGACGGCAGAGGAAGCCCGCTCCCTCTTCTCTTTAGTTAGATAGTTGACAGATAACGAATACTGCGATACACTTGCCCTATGAGCGACACACGGTATCGGCGCAATGCAGGAAGCGTTTTCTCCCTGAAATATCACCTGGTTTGGTGTCCAAAGTATCGCCGCAAAGTTCTGACAGGGGAGATTGCGGAAGAATTGCGCTCCCTGCTGTACCAAAAGGCCCAGGAGTTGGACGTTACGATTGAGGCACTCGAAATCATGCCAGACCACGTTCATCTGTTTATCGAAAGCGACCCAACCGAAGCACCGCAACGCCTTGCCAACCAGTTCAAAGGCTACACCTCTCGTTTGTTGCGTCAGAAGTTCCCACAACTTCGCTCCAGACTGCCGAGCTTGTGGAGCAGGAGTTACTACATCGGCTCGATAGGCCACGTTTCCGAAGAAACCGTCAAGCGGTACATTGAAATGCAAAAGTCGAGTTAGATTATGCTCCGTACTTACAAATACCTCCTTCGCCCAGACACTGAGCAGTTGAAACATCTGGATTTTTTGCTTTGGCAATCCAGGCTGGTATATAATGCCGCTCTTGAGCAGCGAATTGCCACCTATCAGGAATCGGGCAAGGGGATTGGCTACGGGGCGCAGTGGACGCATTTTCGAGACTTGCGCCGCGAGAACCCTGATACACTTGGACGAGTCAATGCTTCCAGTCTCCAACAAACGCTTCGTCGCCTCGATAAAGCCTTTGCCTCTTTCTTCCGCCGAGTCAAGGCCGGAGACACCCCCGGCTTTCCCCGGTTCAAGGGCCGCAGCCGTTTCAAAAGCATCGAATATACGTATGGCGACGGATGCAAGCTGCGGCAGAACAATAATGGACGGATGAGCTTCTATATCCAAAATGTCGGTGAGATGCGAATGTGCTATCACCGAGCGATTCCCGTCCAGGCGAAGATTAAGCATGTGATTGTCAAGCAGGTCAATCAGCGCTGGTTCGCCTGCCTGATGATAGAGTTGCCCGATCCTGTCAAGATGCGCGTCCCCATAAAACAGATGATTGGAATTGATGTGGGATTGAAATCCCTGGCTGCCCTTTCCACCGGTGTATTGATTGACAATCCCCGCCCTTTGCGAGCAAATCTTGCCAAACTTCGCCGACTTCAGCGTCATGCAGCTCGTCAGGTCAGGGGTAGTTCCCGCCTGCGGAAAACTTACGTCCAAATCGCTGCGCTTCATGAATTGATATCCAATCAGCGCAGCGACTTCCTTCACAAAACTGCCAATTCCATCGTCAGGCAATTTGACCTGATTGCGATCGAGGACCTCTCCCTCGCCTTTATGAACCGTAACAGACATCTTTCCCGCGCTTCCTACGACACCGGGTTTGGACTGTTTCGGCAATACCTTGAATACAAAGCGGAAGAAGCTGGTGTCCAGGTCATTGCCGTGAACCCGTCCAATACAACCCAGGCGTGCAGCCGGTGCGGTTCGATTGTTCCAAAAGATTTGTCTGTTCGTACTCATAACTGTCCTGATTGCGGTTTGATCCTCGACCGGGACGTGAACGCGGCCCGGAATATTCTGTCTTTGGCCCTTCCTTTCCCGCTCGGACGGAGCGGTCAGGCGGTAACGTGGGTGGGTACACCGTGCGTCGCCTGAGAAGCTGTCGGCTTTAGCCGATAGAGAACGTCACGATTGGGTGCGGGTAGCACTCTCTGCATATCCAGGGTTTGTCACCAACGGGCGGAGTTTCCGGCTCTTCCAAATAGCTGGTTTCCCATAGTTCTCACTTCCTGACGACCCTTGTCTAAAGCGAACAGGCTGCATGCTATAATTAAATAGACATCTGAAAAGAACCAAATAATTCTGCCGCCGGGGTATGTATTTCCGGTGGGCATCCAATCGGTCGAACAGTCGAGTCTGCGTAAGAACAAAAGCGCGGCGATTGTTCGGCCTTTTTTGTTTAAAACGCCGTGAACGGCAAGGAGTCGCAAAAGATGAGGAACCAGCACATACAAAACCGGTTTGCAGGAGCTGCCACGAAACAGATATTCGCCATTGTTGTATTATTTGCCGCGGTTGCGATCTTCATCGTGAGCGGGGCAGCCGGTTGGCTCGTCAACATGGTTGCCGGTCGACCGATGGCGGCTGACTCGATGCAGACACCTGCGGCCTCCGTGGCTGAAGCAGGCGTGGAGACTCTGCTGACGGTGGATTTCGGAGCTGGAACCGATGCCTGGTTGGCGCAGGTTTGCGCAGCCAGTACAGCAGAAGGCTGCGAGATCGCCAAAAACATGTACGCAGATGGCATTCGGAGCAACCTGGAGAAGTACCGGGCAGACCAGACCTGCGAGGCTACGGCGCGCAAGATGGTGAGCGAATCCAATGAGAATGGAAAGACGACTCAAGTCTGGGCGGTAGAGTACACCACTCTCGGCTGGGGGGCTGAAAAAACGGATATCACGCCGGCCATTGTCGAGCAAGGGCAGGACGGTCGTTGGACATTTGTGTCGGTGCTGCCGACCTTCCCTTCGGAAGATTTGTGGCAACTGCTGACCCCTGCCGCCCCGGTCCCGTAGATTTGTTGATCAGAGAAAGGACGAATAATGCAAGTGAAACAAATGCCCCGGTATTTACTTATGATCATCCTGATCTTGAGCCAGGCAGCCACGTCGGTGGCGCCGGTTTGGGCGCAGGAGTCCACCCCAGGCAATCCCTGGGCGAACGTTTTTGACGAAAATGGGAACCTGCTGCCGAGCGTGGTGGATATGGGCGAAGTCGAGTTGAATCCTCCGCCGGATTGGTGGCCATCCAATGGGGTCACGGATGCGTTGGGCTTCTACCCGACCTATCACCAGTATGTGACCGCCGCGGGGGATGTGGTAATCGTGCCTTCTGCGAGCACGTTGTTCCTGATGGCACTGAACGCCGGCGAGTCGGGGTTGACCGAAGCGTATGGCGCCGTTGGAAACGGAGCCGGGACGGCGGTGCTGGCCAGCGCCCTGCTGCTGCGGATCCTGGACGGCACCGTATCCGGCCAGAACATCTTGAACAGGATTGGCGAGTATGGTTATGTGGATCCAGGCCAATTTGTCGACGCGCTGATCAGCGGCGAGGAGGATTTCTGGTCACTGGCTTTTATGGGGGATGCTTTCAATTTGCTTTACGAGCTTCTCAGAGGTAGTGTCGAAGACCAGATGTTTGCCACAACCTTCCTGCTGTACGTGCAGGGAACGTGCGCCAGCGCGCCGACGGGCTGTCCGGCGGATTTGTGCCTGATCGTCCCGACTGCCTGCGCGGATCCAACCGGGGATCCTGGTTCCAGCCCGACTCCGCCCACCTGTCCTGGGGCGACTGTGACCATTGGGGCGCCGGTGATCCAGATTTACCCGGTGGCTCCCCCGAGCCCGCTGGTTGTGGGGCAAGATCCGGAAAAGCGCGGCGCGGATGTGCAGTTGGCTGTCACCATCCCGCCGGCCATTCACGAATACTACATCCCGATTCCTGTATGGGAAGAGTTGGAAGAGTGCCAGGTACCAGACGGAGGGTACACGGGGACCCTGAACTGCAAGACGGACTCGTCTCTGCCGGCTTACAACGGGTATTGGGAGCGGTCGCTGCAGCTGGTACGGTTTGAATGCGAACACCATGTGGATGTATATCCGGAGCCCGCGACTTCGGTGTCGGCCACCGCGACTCTGACCGAAGCAAGCCGGGCCTGGATTGTGCATGATCTGGGCGCATATTACTACGGCGCTGAGGTATACCAGGGGAGTTACAACCTGATTCCCGGCCTGAAGCCGGCCAATACCGGGTGCAGTGGGGACGGGACGTGTTTCGCGAATGCGCTGGTCCCCAAGATCCAATTCCACGACCCGGGCCAGTATGCGTTGAACGTGCGGGTGCAAACAGCGGGAACGCCTGTATCGACGGGTCGGCTGCTGACCGGAAGCGGGGCATTATCGGTATCGATGATTTCTGTCCGGTTGATCGAACCAGCAGGGCAATAGAGAAGTTGAAATTTCTTGTGATGACGATTCGGGCGTATCCGCTTGTGATCATAGCGCTGATGTCTGCGCTGCTGACGCAGATGGCACTCCTGGTTCCGCCAATGGGCATAGATCACGAGTCCCGAAAGCTCATGAGGGTCGTCAGCATCGAAATCGTACCAACGCTAACCCCCACACCAATACCACAGCGAATGACGCCACAAACATCAACGCCAACACGGGTATCAACACCAATCCCCACATCAGAGCCAACCTTGACACGCACTCAAGCGATCGAGACAGTGCCCACGGCCACACCAGCCGTGGGCCTGGTGGCCCTGTGCCGGCGCTTCGATGGTTTCAGCGAAGCAGAGCGAACGTTAGCGCTTTCCCAGCTTACCTGGCAGCCGGATTACCCTGGCGCGGTGGTGATTCCATCCTGCAATCTTGTTGAAGGGAATGAACCAAAGGCGATTGTGCTGCATCATACGGGCGGAGAATTGTCGGGGGCGATCCACCGGTTCCAGATGCCCGAGGAAGCCTCTGCGCATTACATCGTTGACCGGGATGGGACGGTATACCAGATGGTGCCGGAATCGTATGGCGCAAAGCATGTGAACTGCTATAACCAGCGCAGCTACTGTCTGGAGTCTTGCCCGATCTGTGAGGGTGAGGATGGCCGGCTATTGGAGCCGTACCTGCAAAGTGTGGGCATAGAGATTGTGAACCAGGGAGCGCTGGACCCGAAAGCGTTTTCCGGTCCGTTGTATGAGGATTACAACATGGCCTTTGGGTATCGGTATTGGGAGGACTACCCGGAGACGCAGCTGGAGTCTGTGAAGGCGCTGGTAGAGGACATCTGCGCTCGGTGGGGGATCCCTCTGGAAATCGATCATGTTATTGGTCACTCGTTGGTGAACATGAAAAGCGATCCTGGACCAGCGTTGAATCTATTCTGGCCGCGTTATGGGGAGCCGGCGCGGGAGGCGATGTGGCCGTAGGTGGCCAAAATCGGTTAGGCGCGGCATTTATGACCCTCACCCAGGCAACAACACAGATTTACCTGGTAGCAGTGCCCTTCTCCCGAAACGGGAAAGGAATCAGGGGTGTGGTTTTTATGGCCCCGTCTGCAACACCAGCGGCAGAAACAGCCGCACCGGCGGGGCAACCGTGCCCGTGCCCTGGATCGCAAAGGTGTAGGGGTTCTCATCGGCGTCATTATTGGCGATGATGACCACAG
>JAEXTI010000309.1 GCA_023406965.1 Chloroflexota bacterium | reverse complement strand
TGCCAGTCCACGGGGTTGTGGGCGTGCTGGAGCAGGTAGGGGGAGGTTTCGTGGATCAAGTGGTTGGGCATGCGAGGCACTCTCTTTGTTGTCAAATGAGACTTGGGCAGCAAATAGCCCAAATCTCGAGTAATAATATCGGATTTCTGGGTTGATTATAGCGGTCTGGGACGGAGATTTCCAGTCGAGATTCTTGCTTGAACCGGCGGGGAAAGGTTTCGGATCAGGATGCTCCTATCGAACCTGGTGGTTGGAATAGTCGGCACGGGGTTTGGTTGGTGGGGCGGTGTGGGTTGGGCAATCCCCGTAAAAGATGTCTGGGTTGAAAACGGTCGCGCGGGCTAAAGCCCTTGCTCAGTTCATAGAAGCCAGGTGGTTGCTCCTTGGAAATATCCAGGCGAGTTGTCGAGGTGTTTGTATCAAACTGGATTGAAGGTCACCTTCTATATCGACAACTTTTGCGTACATACGTGCAACCGCTTAACGCAACGTTGCGGGGGTTTCGGTGTATACTCTTTAAATCATTCCAGGTCCGGGAGGTTCTCATGCTCACTATACAGAAGGTAGATCTATCCAACCGTGCGGAGGTGAACCGCTTCATCCAATTTCACTACGATCTTTACAAGGGTACTCCGCAGTGGGTGCCGCCTTTTTATATGGACATCCGCATGATGTTGAACCCGCAGAAGCACCCCTTCTACGAGCATTCGGAGGGAGATTTTTTTGTTGCCATGCGCGGCAAGGAAGTGGTGGGGCGGCTGGGCGTGCTGGTTAACAAGCCATTTAATAAATATCACGGCACGAAGAAGGCCCAATTCTACCTGTTTGATACGGTGGACGACCTGGAAGTGTCCAAGGCTTTGTTCGACCGGGCGCTGGAGTGGTGCAAGGCTCGTGGATTGGATACGCTGGTGGGACCCAAAGGTTTGAGCGGTTTCGATGGTTACGGAATCCAGGTAGAGGGCTTTGAACTGCGCCAGATGATGACCATGATGCAGTACAACTTCCCCTATTACCCGCAGTTGATGGAGCAAATGGGTTTTGAGAAAGAGGTAGATTTCGTGTCGTGCTACCTGGCGCGGGAGCATTTTAATATTCCCGATAAAGCGAAAGAAGTGGCCCGGCGCGTACGCGAAAAAGGAAATTTCCGAGTAGTGAGCTTTAAGTCGAAAGCGGAGCTCAAGAAATTTGCGGTCAAGTTTGGGGAAACATACAACAAAACCTTCGTCAACAACTGGGAGTATTATCCCCTGACCGAGCGGGAAATTCAATTTGCGGTGGACAATATCCTGACCGTCGCGGTTCCACAGTATATTAAATTCATTGCTCACGGGGATGATCTGGTCGGTTTCCTGTTGGGGTTCCCGGATATTTCATCGGCATTGCAGCGTCAGGGTGGACGGATCACGCCCTGGGGGCTTGCCGATATCATGCTGGAGTTCAAGAAGACGCGCTTCATCTCTTTGAACGGCCTGGGCGTGTTGCCGGAATATAAGGGGCGCGGCGCGGTGGCGCTGCTGTACGATGAGATGTCCAGGGTGCTGCAAGAGTCACCTTTTGCGGAGGGCGAATTGACCCAGATGGCTGAGACTGCCAAAGAAGTGCGCATCGAGCTGGTTACTTATGGGGCCAAACCCTGGAAGAATCACCGGATTTATACCAAAGCGGTGTAGCGGTTGCGCGGATTGTAAGCGGCTAGACAAGGTCACACCAGGATTTCAGTCGGCTAAGCCACATGCTCCGGCGGGTTGAAACCCTGCCTCAGTACACGAAAACCCCTGCGGGGTTATTGTAATCACTAACGCGGAACAAAAGGATCCGGGCGGTGTTATTCACCGCCCGGTTTGTTAATAACTTGAAAAGAACCGCAAATCGATGGCCTGGGTATAATCATTTCTATGAGGAAATCATCGAATTGGTTCGTAATTTTGGTTGTTGTGTTGGCTTTGGCGGCGCGGATCATTCCCGGCCCGCGCACCATTGACGACTCGTTCATCACCTTCCGCTATGCGCGAAATTTGCTGAGCGGGGAAGGCTTTGTGTATAACCCCGGACAGCGCGTGATGGGCACGACCACGCCGTTGTATACCTTCTTGATGGCGGGGATGGCTGCCCTGACGGGCGGGCCTAAAGCGGACTTCCCGGCGCTGGCACTGGGGTTGAATGCGGTCGCAGACGCGGTGACCTGCCTGCTACTGTGGCAGTTGGGCAAGCGCTTTGGCTCGCAGCGGGCGGGGGCAGTGGCGGCGGTGCTGTGGGCGGTGGCGCCGTTCTCGGTGACGTTTGCCATTGGCGGCCTGGAAACCAGCGTGTATGTGCTGTTGATCACGGCTACCGCTTATTTTTACAGCGGAAAGCGTTATGTGTGGACGGCTCTTGTGGGGGCGCTGGCATTACTGACGCGCGTGGACGCGCTGATCTTGTTTGCGCCGCTGGGCCTGGATTGGCTGGTGCGAATTTTGCGCAAGCAAGAGAAATGGCCGGTTTGGCAGGTGTGGCTGGCATTTCTTCTGCCAACCGTGGCATGGTACGGGTTTGCCACGCTATACTTCGGCAGTCCGTTCCCCCATTCGGTGTCGGCTAAACTGGTCACGTACCGGCTCGAGGAGGGCGCGTCTTTAATCCGCCTGATCCAGCATTACGCCAATCCATTTTTTGAGTACAACACGTTTCGGGCGGTGGGCACGGGGCTGGGGCTGATTCTGTACCCCTTCCTGTTCGGAATCGGCGCGATGAAGGCGTTTCGCAACGAGCCGCGCAGCCTGCCGTGGATCATCTATCCCTGGTTGTATTTGCTGGCTTTTGCCATTCCCAACCCGTTGATCTTCCGCTGGTACCTTACCCCGCCGCTGCCGGCGTATTTCCTGTTCATCCTGATCGGCCTGGAGCGGGTTTTGACGGGCATTTTCAGCGCCAGGATGAAGCCGGGGTTGCAACCGGCGGGCTGGCGCGTTTGGGCGCCGTTGGTTTTGCTAGCTGCCTGGCCTTTGGGGTTGACCATGACCGAATGGCGGCTGCACACCAATCATGGGGTTGACCGGCCCGCGCCGGATATGGCGTTTATTCAACTCGAGTTGTACTACCGGCAGGTGGCGGATGAAATTGCACCCACCTTGAGCGCGGATTCCGTTCTGGCGGCGGGAGACGTGGGCGTGTTGGGGTTCTACACACCGGCTAGAATTCTGGATACCGTTGGGCTGAACTCGCCGGAGTCGTTGAATTATTACCCACTGGATGAAACGCTGTACGAGATTAACTATGCGGTTGCGCCTGCGTTGATCCGGGATATGCAGCCGGACGCAGTGGTGATCCTGGAAGTGTACGGGCGGCTGGGCCTGCTCAAAGAGCCCTGGTTCGCGGAGCAATACCGGCTGCGCACAAAAATTGAGACAGATATGTACGGCAGCGACGGATTGCTGGTGTTCGAAAGGGTCCAGCCGTGATTCGCGGGAAACGCGGGTTTGTACTGGTTCTAGCGCTCATACTGCTGGTCTCGGCGGCCTGGAAGGTGGTGTTGCAAGTTTGGGACGTAGCGCCCTTCAACTCGGATGAGGCCATTGTGGCGCTGATGGCGCGGCACATCTTGCAAGGGCAGCACATGACCTGGTTTTACGGGCAGCATTACATGGGCAGCCTGGACGCTTACCTGATCGCGGGAGGGTTCGCTTTGTTCGGCGAGCAGGTGTGGGTGATCCGGCTGGTGCAGGGATTGTTGTATATGGGCACGCTGGTGACCACGATGCTGCTGGGGCGAGAGGCTTTTGGAAGTTGGAAAAGCGGATTGCTGGCGGCGGGGCTGCTGGCCATTCCCACGGTCAACCTGACGCTGTATACCACCGTCACGTTGGGCGGGTATGGCGAAACCTTGCTGTTGGGCAACCTGGTGCTGTGGTTGACTTTGAAACTTGGGCAGCGCTTTGATTGGCGTTTGATGCTACTATGGGGCGTGTTCGCGGGACTGGGATTGTGGACGATGGACTTATCCTTGATCTTCAGCGGCCCGGCTGCCCTGTACTTGCTGTGGGCGTTAGTGAAAAAGAAAGACTCCCGGGCGATTGCCCAGGCGCTGCTGGCGGGTGGGGTCGGGCTGTTGGTTGGCGCGCTGCCCTGGTGGGTGTATGCGCTGCGGCATGGGGTGGCAGGGTTGTTGTTCGACACCCTGGTGCAGGGCGGGCTGTACGAAGAAGCGCCTTTTCTGGTTCGCACGGGGATGCACCTGGTGAATTTTCTGCTGCTGGGGCTGCCGGCGGCTTTGGGGCTGCGCCCCACCTGGGAGGTGCGCTGGCTGGCGCTGCCGCTGATCCCCCTGGTGCTGGGATTTTGGGTGGTGGTGCTGGTGTTTGCCTGGAAGCAAGCCGGAAAAGATACACCGAGCCGCCCGCCGTACTGGTTGTTGTGGACGATCGTTCTGGGATTGTCGCTGGCTTTCGTGCTCACCCCGTTTGGGGCGGATCCCAGCGGGCGATATTTGCTGCCGTTGAGCGTGCCGCTGGCGTTGTTCGCGGCGCAGTTCATCCTGGAAATGAAGCTGCCGCGCTGGCTGCGTTTTGCTATCCCGGCGGTGGTGATTGCTTTTCATGTGTGGGGTAATGTGGATTGTGCTTTTCGCAACCCGCCGGGAATCACGCCGCAGTTTGATTTGAGTGCCGGGGTGGACCACCGCTATGATGCGGAGTTGATTGCGTTTTTGCGCGGCGAAGGCGAACTGCGTGGATATAGCAACTACTGGCTGGCCTTCCCGCTGGCCTTCAAGACCGGAGAAGAGATCCTCTACGAGCCGCGCCTGCCGTATCACCAGGATTTGCGCTACACCCGTGTCGATTCGCGCATGCCTGCTTATGCGGAAGCGGTTCAGACGAGTGACAAAGTGGCTTATATTGCCGGGGACACACCGCTGCTCATCGAGCGGCTGCGGGCGGGGTTGGATGCCCTGGAGGTGACCTACATGGAAAAGGTCATCGGCGATTATCACATCTTCTATCGCCTGTCGCGAGCGGTGCGGCCTGAAGAATTGAACCTGGGCGAGGCGAGCCAATGAAAAACAGGAACCTCGAGCGGCTGGCGGCTACCATACTGCCCAG
>JAEXTI010000211.1 GCA_023406965.1 Chloroflexota bacterium | reverse complement strand
CGGGGGCCAAAAGCCCCCCCCTTCAACTGATTTTTGCTATCTTTTATGGATGCGGGTAAATCGCATTCACCCTGGGGTCATCCAGCGTATACAGCACATACACCGGCTTGCTCCGTTGCAATTCCTCTCCAGGCTCGCGCAGCGTGGTCACCTTCCCGGTATAGGATTGCCCCTGGGCCCTGAAGCGGTATTCCACGGTCCAGAGGTGCTCACCGTTGACCCGCACCGAGGCGTTCTCCTGCAAATCGGCTACCTCGCCCAAAATGGCCTCGCCGCTGCGCAGCACCTCTACCACCTTTCGCTTTTCCTGGTAGCGCCACAACAGCACCGCCGCCCCAATGGCCAACAACACCATGCCGATGATAAAGAAAGGAATCCCAAGAAAAGCTGTTATCACGCCCATGGTTAGCCCAAACCCTAACACGGTAAAAATCCCGCCGAGCAAAGCCAGGACAAACCCCGCGATCGAAGCTCCGTCTGCCACCATCAAACGACCAACATAACTGCCGGCGATGGTGCGGGGGGGCGGCGGCGGAATCAGCGGACCGGGGGCTGCTTCCTCTCGCGGTGGCAGCATCGGCCCGCCACATTTTTTGCAGTTAGAGATGAAAGCTTCGTAGGTAGTACCACACCACGGGCAGGTAATCATAAATCGGTCTCCTCGCAGACATTATACGCGATTCATCACCCATTAAATTTCACCCGAGGTCAACGTTTCATCAATGTTGACCCACCCGAACAACCTGCTTCAAAATTCCAGCTCCATGCCGTCCGCCCCAATTTCAGTATTGGCAAAAATTCGCCGGGCCGCTTCCAAATCTTCCTCAATCGACCAGTTCATGGGGTTATGGTGAATCAACACCAGCCGCTCGACCCCCGCCCGAGCTGCCACTTGCGCCGTCGCCGAAGGCGTGCTGTGAGAAATGCGATCCATCAACCCCGCCATCCGGTCGGGCCCGTTGCAATCGTGCAACAGCAGGTCCACCCCGCGAATATTCTCTATGTACTTTACGTCCGGTCCTGCCGTGGTGTCGGTCACATACGCCAGCGAATGCCCGGGCCAATCCAGGCGAAAACCCACCTCTTCTCCCTGGCTCACCGAAAAGTGAGTGATCCTTCCGCCTTGAGGCAGCGCTTCGGGCGTGGTCAACAACCGCCAGTCAAGATTGAAAGGTTCGAATCTAACCCGCGTCGCATCCACGGTCGGCTGGGTGGCGTGCACGCGTACAGAATGCAGGCGGGCGTTGGAGCGATCCAGCATTCCTGAGATCGTAGATTCATCCACAACCGGCGCACACAGCTCTTGCAACATGAAAGAAGCAAACAACCAGGTTAGCCCTTCAGTGTGATCCCCATGCGCATGGCTGAGGTAAACATCCAGTTCGGCAGTTTCGGGCAGATACCGGCTCATCCGGTATACCCCCGTGCCCGCGTCCAGCATCACCCCCACCTCAGGCAGCAAATAGCAGGCCGTTTGGGCTGTGTCCGTGGGGATGAATCCCCCCGTTCCAAGCATAACGAGTCTCATAATCGCCTCCCCGCCAATCTGTACTTAACCCTGTTCCATTTATCATACTCCATTTTGCATCTGGGCTATGGATTGGCTTGCTTCTTTTTTTGAAAGAACATAAAAAATCCCCAACCACAGCGATTTCCAATACGTCCACTTGCGCGACAGGGTTTTACAGAACCTGTTACATCATTTGCCCTTGCCTTCCATCTTTGATACAATTTAGACAACAAGTGTCTAATTTTGACACACAGGATAAACACATGAAACCAACAATTCGTCTCGTAAAACAAATTATCAACCCGCAGCACGTCATGGAAGGCGCCGGGGTGCTGCTGCGCAGGTCGTTCGGCCCTAACCGAACCAATCTCTACGACCCTTTCCTGCTCTTCGACCATTTCGCCTTCAATGATCCTAAAGAAGGGCCGATTGCGGGCTTCCCAACCCACCCCCACCGCGGCATCGAAACGGTCACCTACATGCTTGAAGGCAATGTCCGCCACCGCGACAGCATTGGCAACGCGGGCATCATTGGTCCCGGTGACGTGCAGTGGATGACCAGCGGGCGGGGTATTTTGCACGAGGAGATGCCCACGCGCAGCCCTGAAGGCAACATCTACGGCTTCCAGTTGTGGGTCAACCTTCCCGCGGCACAAAAAATGAGCCAACCCCGCTACCAGGAAATTAAAGCCGCCGATATTCCATTTGTTGATGATGGCGGAGCCAGATTCCGTATCGTCGCTGGAGAGCATCTGGGAGTGCGCGGGCCGGTCACGCAAATCGCCGCTCAACCGCTGTATATGGACATTACCCTGCAGCCAGGTGTCGAACTCGACCTGCCTGTGCCGGACGGTCATTCGGTCATCGCCTATCTCTTTGAGGGTTCAGCCAGCTTCGAAGTAGACTCCTCCGAGCAAAACAGCTTTCTACCCGCTATCCGCATGGTCGTCTTTGACGATGGAGATGCCGTCTACGCGCGGGCCGGCGCTGAAGGTGCCCGCTTCATGCTCATGAGCGGCGCGCCTTTCCGCGAACCGATTTTCCCCTATGGGCCTTTCGTGATGAACACCCGCGAGGAAATCGAACAAACTCTCCGCGATCTGCGCAACGGCGTGTTCGTTCAGACGGAAATGACTCCATAAAGTAAAATTTCACGTTACTGCTCAGCCCTTTGGGGAAAGAGTCCGAATTTGTGGTGTTTGGTGGGGCGAAGCCCTACTAAACACCACAAATTCGGAACTTTTCTACCAGGGCCTGAGTAGTTACAATTTCACAAAAGAACAGGGTGACCCTGTTCTTTTGTGGGCAAATCTATCCGCTACCGCATTCCAAACTCAAACACTCCGGCGCAAGAGGAGACCTGCGTGTACTTCGTCAGGATTCCTCGCTGCGCAAATGCGGCTGCCGTTTCATCTGCCAGCCAGTAATACTCATCCTCCCATTCATCGCCCAATTTCAGCTTCAGCGCATCGCGCTCGGCCGCATCGCGGAAGGACACATCCCCAATCACCAGCCGCCCGCCTGGGGTCAGATGTTCCTGCAACAAACGCAAAACCAATCCGGCCTTCTCTGGCAGGGTGAAATGATGGAAGGTGTAAGCCGATACAATCGCATCGTATCGCCGCTGGAAATCCTGCGGCCATTCGGCGCGCAAATCGACCTGCCCCAACGTGGCCTCCGGCAGCTTATCCGCCGCACGAACCAACATCTCTGCCGAAAAATCCAGCCCCCAAATCCGGCATCCCTGCCGGGCAAATAATTCTGACAGGTTGCCGGTGCCAATGCCCAAATCCAGCACTGTTGCCCCAGAGCAAACTGCCGCACGCTCAACGATCATCGCCAGCAGTTGTGAATACCCGTCAAATGGAAAGGAGGTGTCGTCCGCGACATCCTGGTCATAATCCGCTGCCCATTGATCGAATTCTTCAGCCGGAAACAAATCACTCAAAAAGACCTCCTGTCATCACCCGAAGCGCCGTGCGCCTAATTTCTCCGAGCGGCGTCGCCGAATGCTGCCATCCCAATTTTACCCTCTCAGCAAAACCGAATACAATACCCACCCAACCGAGGCCGCGCTCAAATATGGAAACACCTTGTGCAGTGTGACCAAAATCGCCGGCATGGGCCGGGCAATACTTGCCAGCCCGCCCGTGATGATCGTCACCAGAACACATACCCCAGCGACAACCACTCCCAACCACTGGTTCGAATCCAGTGGCGCGGCTTTGTTCGCCTTTGAAATCACGATTCCCAACAAGACAGCCGCCGCCAATGCAATCAGCTTATGAACGTTAAAATTCAACGCTGGGTAGGGTTTGCCTGCGCGGCTGACCCAAAAACCGGAGGCAAAGATCAAGATAGCCAACACGCCCGACCCTAACAAACGGACTTGAGTAGCGCTCATTTTTACTCCCTGACACAAATGCCATTCCAAAAAATATCAAATCCCAACATAAAAGTCTGCTCCCGCCGGTCTACATCAGCTTGCGTGAGCAGATATTGGGTCATCGCCACCACGCCTTGATACAAAAATCCCCCGATCAAATCCACCGGGTATGCTTGAATGCTGCCCTCCTGCAGCCCTTTCTGGATGGCGGCATAGTAAAAGCCAAACAACCTGTTGCTTTCGGCCACAACTTCTTCCGAAATCATCCCCGAATCGCGCACCTGCAGGATGTAGCGAAAGGCCTGCGGATGCTCCACAAACCAGCTTACCGAACCACGCCAGATAGCCGCGAAGGTTTCCCGCGCCGGAGAAGCGGGGTCGATCAGCGAATGGATGCGCTCCGTTTGAGCTTTAGAGAATTGCAGAGCCAGCGCGTTAACCAGATCTTGCTTGGTCGGAAAGTATAGAAACAACGTCCCTGCTGCTGTCCCGGCTGCCTGGGCAATTTCTGCTGTGGTTGTGGCTTGCACCCCCTTATCCACAAATAAAGCTAATGCGGCATTTAAGAATTTTTCCCTTCGTTCAGGGCTGAGTGTTCGTGCCATAGTGTCCTTTCGTAATCATTGTAAAATGACTGACTACTCACTCATTTTACAATGACTGATAGGGTCTGTCAAGAAGCAATTTTCTGTTCTTGTCCTGAGGGCAAGTGCCGGGAATCGGACTTGTGCGGTTCTCCCGCTCTCTCCTACCGCCCCATCTTCCCCAGCCACAGTTCCGTCACGCCGTGGGTCAGCACAAACCCCTCGATTTGATGCACCGCAAAAACCTGGCGAGCGTCTCGCTCAAACTGCTCAAACAAAGGGCTGCCTTCATCCGGCGCATAGGAAGCCGTGCAAGCCGCCCCGAAGAACTGCTCCCAATTCGCCTTCTCCGTGAATTCAAACCGCTGCCGCACAAAATTCCCACCTTCAAAGTAGAAATCTGCCGGGATTCCCCGGCCTTTCATAATCTCCGCTGTGTCCGTCTCGGGCGGATAGATTTTCTCCATCGCAGCATTCATTTCCTGATCGGTGCCGAAATTGCGCAAGATGGCCAGCCAACCGTCCGGCTTGAGAATGCGCCGAAATTCATCCCGCGCTGCGGGAGGGTCGAACCAGTTCGCTGCCTGGGCCGCGACGATCAGGTCGGCGCACGCCGAGGGCAAAATCGTTGCTTCGGCCAAACCGTCAATCACCCGGCAGGTCGGGTCGCCCACCAGGGCTTCTTCCGCCAACCGCCGCATCTCTGCGTTCGGCTCGACCGCAATCACCTGCCCGGCTTTGCCCATAAAATGTCGCGTCATAATCCCAGTACCCGCACCAATATCAACCACAACCGCCGCTAGAGTGATGTTGGCGGTATGGAGGATTCGTTCGATCGCCTGAGGGGCGTAATCCCAACGGTAGCGGGCATACTTCACCGCTTTCGAGGTATATGCTGCGGAGGAATTCATCGGTTTATGGTTCACAGCGTAATTGTCCCTGTCCCCAGTATATCCTCAACGGCATTCTTCGCCCAGTAAGCTGTCTGTCCTTGCCGAGACAACCGCCGGACACCCTCCAGGTTGTTCCCCAGAGTCACAATGGCAGGTTCCTCTCCAAATTCTCCTGGCTGTGTGCCCACCTGGCCCAACCCCACCCCCGCCAGCAACCCGTTGCACAGACAGACCTTGCCCTCCGCATTGGGGGGCAGGCCGCGCTTACCGATGAAATCCTCCAGTGGGGCCGCCGGGCAGCGCTGGAACAGATGTCGCTCCCCGTCAGTGCCGGCCTTGCTCAATCCACGCTGGCGCAAGAAGCCCAGGTCACACAGCCTCCGCCGTTCGGTATACACCGTCTCGTCCGCCAGCGTACCGGCCAGTTGCACCACTTTGAACGGAAAGCCGGTCGGCGAAACCAACGAGGTCTGCACCAGTTGGGCGTCCGACTTTCCCCGCCGCAGCTCCTTGAAAATTGCGCTGCGGTAAACCGGGTTCAAACCCGAATCTTCGGCCAGAGCAAACACCGTGCCCACCTGCACCCCGCAAGCCCCCGCGCTCAACGCCCGCCGCAGCCCCTCCTGACTGCCGTAACCACCTGCCAACCAAAACGGCAAACCTTCCTGGCGAATGGCGGCCAGATCAGGTTCATCTTGCTCGCCATACACCGGCTGGCCCAACTCGTCTTTTCTCAACGGTCCTTGCGGAGCGGCGTTGTGCCCGCCCGCCGTATGATGCTCAATGATAAATCCATCGGGAGCCTGGCTGGGGCTGTGAGCCAGCGCCCCGACCAAATTCTCCAGCGACACAATCGCCAGGAACGCCGGGCGAGATAGCTTCTCTTGCGCCAGCATTCCCCTCGCTACGCGGCGAGGATCGAACGTCAACACATAGGACTCACCCGATTCGCGGTATAACACCGGCAGATCCAGGCTCGCCGGGGCATGCTCTGACAGCCGTGTGCAAGCTGCCGGCAGACCTTCGGGGTTTCCAGCCCCAACGATAATTCCATCCACTCCGGCCAGCATGGCTCCATACATGGCGTACAGTAAGGGCAACTCAACTTTCTTCAGGAAATTGATGAACACCTTGCCGGTGTGCCCTTCCTTTGCCAGCCATACTTCCGCAAAGGCTGTCGCGATCAACAACTCGATCAATTCATCGTCCAGGG
>JAEXTI010000255.1 GCA_023406965.1 Chloroflexota bacterium | reverse complement strand
GTGGGCTCGTCCAGCAAGAGCAGGTTGTAGCCCTCCAGCGCCAGGATGGCCAGGGCCAGCCGGGCGCGCTCACCGCCGCTGAGGGCGTCGAGGGGTTTGAAGACATCCTCGCCGCGGAACAGGTATTGAGCCAGGTGGCTGCGGGCCTTTTCGGCGTCCATCTCTTTGTGCCGATCCAGCTCTTCCAGAATGTTGTGGCTGCCGCGCAGCGCGTCTTGGGCCTGGGCGAAGTAACCGATCTTCAGACTGGCGCCCATGTTCATCTGACCTGCGAGAGGCTCCATCTGCCCGAGCAGCACCTTGAGGAAGGTGGTTTTTCCGCTGCCGTTGGGGCCGATGAGGGCGGCGCACTCGCCGCGGCGCAGTTCCAACTGTTTGATCTCGAACAACGGGTTGCCGGGATAACCCACGGTGACATCCTGGGCGCGAATTACAAGCGTGCCGCTGGTGTTGGTCATGCTCAGACGCGGGCGAATGACCAGCGGGCGCCCCGAGGGCATGGAGATGGCGTTGACCTTGCGGATAGCGTCGATCACATCCAGCGGTGGGGGTTCTTTTAGCCCGTAGAGATTGGTCCACTTGACCCAGGGGGTGCCGTTGCGCAGGGCCATGATGCCGAAGTTTTCCACAATGGTCAGGTCGCGGGTCAGGCGGCGCAAGCGGCCCAGGGCCTGGGCATGCGTGCTGTCACGCACCCAGTTGCGCTGCACATAGTCCACCTCGTTGAGCAGGCGGGTTTTCTCTTCCTCAAAGACTCGCTCGTAGTATTCCCAGCGCGCCTGGCGTTGAGTGAGGTAAGCGCTGTAATTTCCCGAGTAGGCCTCGATACCGTTGGTGGACATGTCCCAGACGGTGTTGACGGTGTTGTCGAGGAAGAAGCGGTCGTGCGACACGATCAGCACGGCCCCTTCCCAGGTGGACAGGAGTCGTTCCAGCCATTCCACCGCCTCGATGTCGAGGTGGTTGGTGGGCTCGTCCAGCATGAGCAGGTCGGGCTTTTCCAGCAACAGGCGAGCCAGCAGCGCGCGGGTTTTCTGCCCGCCACTGAGGTGGTTGAGGGGCATGTCCCAGTGCGCTTTGCCCAGCCCAAGGCCGTTGAGGGTTTGTTGAATGCGCAGGTCGAATTCGTAACCGCCGTCGCGCTCGAAGGCGTCCTGTAGCTCGCCATACTTCTCGAGTAGCTCGTCCGAGTAGTCGCCAGAGGCCATGCGCTCTTCCATCTCGTTGAGGCGCTCCTGGCGGGCGAGTAGATCGGTGAAGACCGACAGCATTTCGTTGTGGACAGTGTTTTCGCGGCTGCCAAAGGCCTCGACGGCCTCCTGGCGCAGATAGCCGATGCGCCGCCCGCGAGCCAGGTTCACCTGGCCGGTGGTGGGCTGGTTAATGCCCGCCAGGATGAGCAGCAGGGTGGTTTTGCCGATGCCGTTGGGACCGATTAAACCGATCTTGCCGTCGTTCGGAATGGTAACGGAAATGCCTCGGAACAGGTCGAAGGCTCCAAAGGAAACTCCCAGGTTGTTAGCGGTAAGAATAGACATGTCAAACTCCATCATCGAAAGTCATTGCAACCCTGGTGGGTGAAGCAATTTCCTGAAAGGGCGGGGAATTGCTTGGGCGCGTTGACGAATGAATTGTTAAAGAAAAACGGCCACGGTGCGGACGCCGGTGGCCTGGGGAAAACAAAAAGCCACGGGCGGGAGAGCGCCGTGGCCGATACGTTGCGTGTAGCTAGACGATCAGTAGGCGCACTCAGACAAGGAAACAGCAGGAACAGCGGCAGAACGAGCGATTAGAAAAACGACGCCAGCCTTGATCATTGAGCGCGACTCCTTTCAAAAGATTAAAAACATCTAACAAAAAAAGTTTACCACGGAGGTAGGGGTTGAGTCAATGGTTTTTGGGAAGAATTTTTTTCGCGGATCAGCCCCTCCCCCGGAGTATAATCCTCCGTCAGGAGGCCCCCCATGCGTAAAGAGACCCGCTTTTACGATGTTACCCCGCTCGTCGTCCCCGCCGGAACGCAAGCCGAGATCACCATTCGCCCGCTGTTCGAGCATGCCCGCCTGGACCGCTTCCCCGATCTTCGCGTCGCAGTCGTGCCGCTAGAAGGTCTGCCCGCCCAGACTCGCAAGCTCGATCTCCCCGATGCTCCCTTCCGTCTCGTCGATGGGGTCTTGCGCGTCCAGGCGGTGTTCTCCACAGAACAGGAATACGCCCTTCTGCTCTACCAGGGCGAGCAATACCATCCCTTTGCCGAATTCCACCTGTACGCGCTGAACGAGGATTTGTTCACCCGGCGGCCCTACAAGGGCGACACCCACATGCACACCACTTCCTCTGACGGGAAAGAGGCCCCTGCTTTCGTGGCGGCTTCTTGCCGTCGCATTGGTCTGGACTTTGCCGCCATCACCGACCACCGCCAGTATGCCCCCTCGCTAGAGGCTATCCAGGCTTTCGCCGGGTTGCCCATCGATTTGCGCCTGTTCCCCGGCGAGGAGGTGCATCCGCCCGACAACCCGGTGCACATGGTCAATTTTGGGGGCAGCTTCAGCGTCAATGCGCGTTTCGCCGAGGAAGCCTACTTTGCCGAGGTGAATGCGCTGGCGTCCCGCCTCGAGGGCCTGCCGGATAACTTGGACCGCTACACCCTGGCTTCCTGCATGTGGACCTTTGACCAGATCCGCGCGGGTGGCGGGCTGGCGGTTTTTTGCCATCCCCATTGGATTTACCGGAACCGCCTGGATGTGCCCATGGCGCTCACCGATCTGCTCTTTCAGCGCCAGCCCTTCGATGCCCTGGAACTGATTGGCGGGTATCATCCTCATGAGTTTGAGTCCAATGCCCTGCAGGTGGCTCGCTATCAAGAAGACCGCAGCCGCGGGCGGCGCATCCCCATCGTGGGTGCCAGTGACAGCCACGGCGTGGTCAACGAGAACCTGTTTGGCTGGTTTTATACGATTGTGTTTTCACCGTCGCCCGAACTGCCCGACCTGGTAGGCTCGATCAAAGACCTGTACTCGGTGGCCGTCGAGGCTCCTCCCGGCCACTTTCCGCGCGCTCACGGCCCGCTGCGCCTGGCACAGTACGCCCAATTCTTGTTGCGCGAGGTGTTCCCGCTGCACGACGAATTGTGTGAACCGGAAGGCCGGGCCATGCTGGCCTATCTGGCTGGGGAGCACGGCGCGGCAGAGGATCTGACCCGCCTGCAAGGGCAGGTGGAACGGCTTTACCAGAAGTTGTGGGGCGCGGATTGACCCTCACTGCCGCGCTGATCCTGTTAGCTGCCGCGGGTACTCACGCCGGGTGGAACTTCCTCAACAAGCGCAGCCCCAGCGCGGCTTTCTTGCTGGTGGCGGGTTCCTTTGGAACGTTGTACCTGGCTGTGCCGCTGGCCTTTGTGTGGCGCGGGCTGGGGGCCTTCACCCCGGCGATATGGGGTTGGTTGGTGATAACGGGTATATTCCAGGCGATTTACTACCGTGGGTTGGCGGGGGCTTACCGCAACGGGGATATGTCGGTATCCTATCCCTTGGCGCGTTCCCTGCCGGTCATTTTGGTCACGCTGGTCAACTTGTTCCTGGGTCGTTCTGAACAGATCAGCACGCAGGCTCTGGTGGGAATCCTCCTGGTAGCGGCAGGGGGTGTCATGTTGCCCATGCGCCGCTTCTCGGAGTGGCGCTTACAGAACTACATCAACCTGGCCAGCCTGTGGGCGCTGGTAGCGGCTGTGGGTACCACCGGCTACTCCATCATCGATGACCACGCCCTGCGCCTGCTGCGCTCCTCACCCGAGTTGAGCGTGTCGGGGCCGGTGGTGACCCTGGTGTATGTGTTTTTCGAGGGGCTTACCTCCAGCTTATGGACGGCTGGCATTGTGTTGTCCAGCCGCAGCGGGCGCGGCGAGCTGCGCCAGGTGCTGAGAGGCGGTTTGGGCCTGCCTGCCCTGGCGGGGTTGGGAATCACCCTGGCTTATACGCTGGTATTGATCGCCATGGCTTTTGTTAGCAACGTCAGCTACGTGGTGGCTTTCCGCCAGACCAGCATCCTGCTGGGCACGCTGTTGGGCATCCAACTGCTCAAAGAGCCGAAGTATCTGCCCAAGTTGGTAGGGTTGGGGGTCTTGTTTGTCGGTTTGGTGTTGGTGGGTACGGGGTAAAGTGACATATGTCATTATTGACATATAAATCTTTGATCATATAATGGCTGTATGATCCAATACATCCTGCTTGGATTCCTGAACTACCAGCCCATGACCGGTTATGATCTTAAGCGCGCGCTCGATCACTCCACCGGGCATTTCTGGCATGCCTACCACAGCCAGATATACACCACGTTGCGGCAGATGGAGAAAGATGGGCTGGTGACCTCGCAGTTTGTAATGGGCGAAGGTCAGCCGGACCGGCGAACCTATACGATTACCGAGCAGGGACGGGAAACGCTGAGCGCGTGGTTGAGCCGTCCGCTGACTGAAGCGGTTTCGGTCAAAGAGGAATTGCTGGTGCGGCTGTTCTTCTCTGGGCAGCGCTCCAATGAGAGTATCCTGGCGGAACTGACCGTGCAGCGTGAAATACACCTACAAAAACTGGTGGAATACCGGAAGATGCAGCACGAAATGGAAGAGCAAGCTAAATGCTTGCCCCTCCCCAGTTTGCAGCGCGATTCGGTGTTCTGGATGGCGACCCTCAAGATGGGGATGCGCTATGAGCAAGCCTATCTCGATTGGTTGAGCGAGACAATTCAAACCGTCCAGTCGTTGTAAAGCGCTCTTTTTTTGCTGAAAGCATGTCAATTGTTACATATAAGAAGTGTAAATAAGAAAGGAAGTTCCCATGAAAATCATTGTTCTGAATGGCAGTCCGAAAGGCGACAACAGCGGCACCTTGCAGTACGTCAACTACCTCGCTAAACTCCACCCCCAGCACCAATTTGAAGCGCTGCACGTGGCCCAGCGCATCCGGCGCATTGAGCAAGACTCCGCCGCGTTTGCCGAAACCGTCGAGAAAATCCGCCAGGCCGACGCCGTCATCTGGTCTTTCCCGTTGTATTACATGCTGGTGCATGGGCACTATAAGCGCTTCATCGAGTTGATCTTTGAGCGCGGCGCGCAGGATGCTTTTGCCGGCAAGTACACAGCGGCTATTTCAACCTCGATTCACTTCTTTGATAACACCGCCCATAATTACATTCACGCCATCTGCGATGATCTGGACATGCGCTTCGTAGAATCCTTCTCGCCGGACATGTCCGATCTGTTCAATTCGGAAGGGCGCAAGCAGTTGGAGGGATTCGGCAGGCGCTTCCTGGCGGCCCTGGAGACGGGCGCACCCACTCAGCGGAAATACGCGCCGGTGACCTGGCAGCCCTGGGCCTATCAGCCCGGCCCGGCTAGCAAACCGGTGGACCTCGGCGGAAAGAAGGCCGTCATCTTGTATGACGGCGAGCCGGGACAAGCCAACGTTCTGAGCATGGCCCAGCGCTTGCGGGATTCGCTCAAGGGCGAGGTGCGCTTTGTCAACCTGCGCGAGGTCGATATCAAGGCGGGCTGCCAGGGCTGTATTCACTGCGGTATGGACAACGAATGCGTTTTTGAGGGCAAAGACGGCTACATCGAGTTCTATCGCTCGATGATTATGACATCCGATGTGCTAATCTACCTGGGTGCCATCCACGACCGCTATCTCTCGGCGCGTTGGAAAACTTTCTTCGATCGCTCGTTCTTTAACACGCACACCCCCGTGCTGCGCGGAAAACACATGGCCTTTGTTCTCTCCGGCCCGCTCAGCCGCCAGGAAAATTTGCACGAGCTTCTCCAGGGATACGCTGAAGTGATGGACATCCAACTGGTAGGTGTGGTCAGCGACGAGGCTGGCTCCCCGGTTGATTTGGACGCGCTCCTCGATCAACTGGCCGCGGACATTGTGGCGGCGGCGTTGGAAAAATCCACCCGCCCGGCCACCTTCCTGGGTGTGGGTGGCATGAAAGTCTTCCGTGACGACATCTGGGGCCGTCTGCGGGCCGTGTTCCAGGCTGATTACCGGGCCTACCGCCGCCTGGGAATTTTTAAAACCTTCCCGCAGCGCCAGTTCGGCGTGGTGATGCTGAATACGTTTGGCGCGCCCCTGCTGCGAATTCCGCCGGTCAAGCGCTGGTTTCAGAAAAACATGGTCAAGAGCATGGTCATACCCGCCAAACAGATGGTGGAACGGGCGGGCGCTAACTAAACTTTTCGGTAACTACTCGGCGGTCAAAGAGAGTCCCCAAATTTGAGGCGCATGTGAGGTGCGAAGCACCCCACATGCGCCTCAAATTTGGCCTTTTCCGCCTCTGGCTGAGCAGTTACAAAAATTGTAATAGTATTTGCAGATACGAACAACCCAAAATAGGGTACTATATCTATACCTTAACGGTGCTGCAACAAGTATTTGGACCATTCAAATGCTGAAAGGAAGTCCAATGAGCGACCATTCAGCCGAGCAGCACGACAAAACCGAAGCGCAGCCTTTTCGCTGGGCGACACCATGGGGGCTAAGTATCGCCGCTGTGACCGGGCTGGTCGCGTTTGCTTTTGTTTCACTTCAAATCACCGTGCCCATTCCCGGCATGGATGTGGTCACCGATCCCCGTGAAGTGGTCGTCATCCTGGGCGTAGCCATCTCAGGCCCGGTGGGCGCAGTTCTGGTGGGGGTGCTGGCAGGAGTGGCCGTGCCGGAAGGCAACGCCCTGGCCAGCATTGTGTCGCATGTGCTGGCCGGACTGGCGATCACCCTGGCATATCGGTATCTGACACGGGTGTTGCGCCGCAGCACGCTCCGTTTTTCCGTCTTGTGGGCGGTCAGTGTCGCCGCCTATTTTTATGTGTTTTTGATGCCCATCTTCATATTGACGCACAACCTGTATCACCCCGAACCCTATGATTTTTGGTCAGTCTACACCACGATTGCCCGTGGAGCTTTTGCGGAGGCAGTCGGGACGATGATTATCACCACGGTAGTAATGGTGATTCTGCCTCGCCGTTACCGCCGTCCATTGTGGGGCAACTAGAGGAACCTGAAGGAATGCAAAGATTGCTACTGGGTTGATTGAATGATGAGGGCCGGCATGACTTTCACATGCCGGTGAGGGGAGGCGGATGAACGACAACCTTGTGGAGCAGAAGGAAAATCAGCCTCGGAATTCTTTCCGATGGGTCACGGGTCAAGGTTTGCTGGTGGCGGCGGTCACCGGTTTGGTCGCGCTGGTGCTCGTGATCCTTAAAATCACCGTTCCTATTCCTGGAACGGATATTGTCACCGATCCGCGCGAGGTGGTGGTGACCCTGGGAGCAGCGATCAGCGGGCCGGTAGGGGCGCTGCTGGTTGGAATCCTGGCAGGGTTGGGAGAAGAACAGCGAGATACGGTCCTGGCAAGTATCGTGACGCACGTAGTCGCTGGGGCGGTTCTGGCAGTTATCTATTGGCAGCTTATTAAAGTGCTGCGAAAAAGCGCTTATCGTTTCGTAGTGTTGTGGATGCTCAGCATCGCGGTGTATTATTTCGGCTTATTAATTCCAACCTATTTCCTGACCTACAACCTGTACCATGCCGAAAAAATCCCCTTTGGACCGGCATATGTCGAAATAGCCCGCGCTTTTACCGTGGAGGTTATCATGACGGCGGTGTTGACAACCGTTCTTCTTCTGCTGCTGCCGCGGCGTTATCGCCGCCCATTATGGGGGAATTAGAGCATCTTTCAGGAACGCGAGGATTACTACAAGGTGATTGAAAATCAGAGCCGGCATGACTTTCACATGCCGGTGAGGGGAGGCGGATGAGCAACAGCCAGATGAAGCAAGATCGTGAGCAGGCTCCCCGGAAACCCTTTCAATGGGTTACTGTCCAGGGGTTATTGGTAGCGATTGTCTTCGGATTGGTTGCCCTTGTTTTTGTCGCCCTAAAGATCACTCTGCCAATCCCGGGAACGGAATTTGTGTCCGATCCGCGTGAACTTTTGGTGACCCTGGGCTCGGCGATCAGCGGGCCGGTTGGAGCGCTGATTATTGGCTTCTTAGCCGGAGTGGCGGATACAAGTGAAACGGTTTTGCCGAGCATTGTGGCGCATATTGTGGCCGGGATGTTTTTAGCGATTGCTTACCGGTTTTGGACGAGATTGCTGGACAAAAGCACGTTTCGTTTAGCGTTTTTATGGATATTGAGTATCGTGGTCTATTACTTTGGAATGTTGATGCCGGCTTTCTTTATAACCTATCAGCTTACCCAGCCAGAGCCCTTTGACTTTTGGCAGGCTTATATTGGAGTAGCCCGTGGTGGAGTCGGAGAGATTGTATTAATAGTGTTCATCACGACTGTGGTGCTGCTACTGCTGCCGCGGCGCTACCGCCGTCCGTTGTGGGGTAATTAGCGAGCTACCCGGCCGGAAGCATCGCCTTTCATCAGTTTCTTGACCTCATCCAGGGAGACGTAGTTGAAGTCACCCAGGATGCTGTGCTTGAGGCAAGAAGCGCAGATGGCAAAATTGAGCGCATCTTGCGGCGAGTCGTAGTGGCGTAAACCATAGATGAGGCCTGCCGCGAAGGAATCGCCGCCGCCCACCCGGTCAATGATGGGGACGATGTCAAAGCTCAGGCCTTCAAAGAAGCTGCCCTGTGACCATAACACCCCCGACCATGTGTTGTGGCTGGCCGAGATCGACCCGCGCAGGGTGATGGCGATGTGCTTGAGGTTGGGGAAGCGTTTAGCCAACTCGCCGGTCACAAAGCGGTAATGATCGGCGCTGACCTGCCCCTTGGTCACGTCGGTTTCGGGGGCCTTGATGCCAAAGACCTTTTCGGCGTCTTCCTCATTGCCAATGGCAACATCGGCCAGAGAGACCAGCTCCTGCATCACTTCGCTGGCGGGTTTACCCCACTTCCACAGCTTGGCGCGGTAGTTCAGGTCGCAAGAGACGGTCAGACCGGCCTTTCGGGCCGCCTGGGCCGCCTCCAGGCACACATCCGCCGCCGAAGCGGAGATGGCAGGG
>JAEXTI010000208.1 GCA_023406965.1 Chloroflexota bacterium | reverse complement strand
GTAGTTTAATTGAACGTTTATTGCCAAAATCCATCCACGCTGTCACTGCTAAAGGCTTTGAGCTGAAAGTCATGCTTTTTGTCCTGGCTTCCAGCATCAACTTCTTATGGTAGCAACTTGGGTTAATGTATTCAAAAACCCCAAGGGTCGTTAAGACCCTCAGGGTTTGAGATAGTGACCACGAATAATCTTCTTTATCCCACCGGCTGTTTGGTATACTCCGCGCCGCGCAACAAGGCCTGAGAATTGAGCGGCAGAAGGCGGTGATGGCGGGCGGGCAAGTGCGCTTTCAGCGCTTTCTCAATCGATTCTATGGGCAGAACCGGCAGGTTGGCCAGCAGCGCACCCAGTAGCACCATGTTGGTCATGCGTTTGTCGCCCAGGCTCTCGGCGATTTCACTGGCGGGCACGTTTGCCACAATGATATCCTGTCGTTCCACCGCCCGCGGCGCCATAGAGATATTGACCACCAATACTCCGCCCGTGCGAACGGTAGGCGTGTATTTATCTACTGAGGGCAGGTTCATGGCAATCACTGCCTGCGGGTGTTTCACTAACGGCGAGCCGATCTCTTCATCCGAGATGATGACCGTGCAATTGGCTGTTCCACCACGCATTTCAGGACCGTAGGATGGAATCCAGGTGACTTCTTTTCCTTCATCCATCGCGGCATACGAGAGCAGTTGCCCGGCGAAGAGCACGCCCTGGCCGCCAAATCCGGCTACAAGGATTTCGGTTTGCATGTGCGCGGCCTCCTATATGCGAATCTGCTTGACGGCTTCGGCGATCTTATAATCACCGAGCGGATAATAGGGTACCATCCTTTCTGCCATCCAGGTCAGTGCCTGGTTGGGGTCGATGCCCCAGTTGGTCGGGCAAATGGACAGTATCTCGACCATCGAGAACCCCAGCCCGCGGATCTGCGTTTCAAAAGCCATGCGAATGGCTTTCTTGGCCAGGCGAATGTTTTTTGCGTCATGCATGCTGCGCCGGACGATGTAACTGGCGCCGTCTAAAGTGGATAGTAACTCTGACGCGCGGATAGGATAACCGGCCTGCTCCACATCCCGCCCGGCTGGGCTGGAGGTAGTCTTCTGTCCCGGCAGAGTAGTAGGGGCCATCTGTCCGCCGGTCATACCGTAGTTGGCATTGTTCAAGAAAAAGACCGAGATGTTTTCGCCGCGAGCCGCAGCATGGACGATTTCGCCCATGCCGATGGAGGCCATATCGCCATCCCCTTGATAGGTCATCACCACTTTGTCGGGCAGCACGCGCTTGACGCCGGTGGCCATGGCCGGGGCGCGCCCATGGGGGGCCTGCACCCAGTCGAAATCAAAATAATTGTAGGCAAACACCGAGCAGCCCACTGAGGCCACCCCAATCATTTTCTCCCGCAGTCCCATCTCGTCGATCACTTCGGCGATTAGCCTGTGAGCCACGCCGTGGGTGCAGCCGGGGCAGTAATGGGTGGCGCACTCCGCCAAGGATTCGGGGCGGGAATATACAACTTCTTCCAGCACTGGTTCTATGGTAGCCATGCCTTGATCTCCTTTAATTGGCGCCGGTCATGCGGGCCAGCCAGCGGTTGCGGGGATGACCTTCCAGGGTCAGCGGGCCCTTGGCCAGGCGGCGGATTTCGTCGAGGATCTCGTCGGGGAAGGGCACCACCCCGCCCATGCGCCCGTAGAATTCCACCGGACGGCGGTTGGCTACAGCCAGGCGCACGTCCTCGAGCATCTGCCCCGTACTCATCTCTGTTACCAAAAACGCATCGATTCGCTCGGCCAATTTCGAGATAATCTTGGTTGGGAAGGGGTTGAGTGAAATGGGTCGCAGCAGTCCCACCGGAATGCCCTCGGCGCGCGCAGCGCGCACCGCCGAAAGCGCCACCCGCCCCGCCGAACCGTAGCCGATCACCGCAAAGCGGGCATCGTCCATGAAGTACTCTTTGAAGCGCACTTCGTTGGCTTCCACGGCTTGCCAGCGCTGAAGCATGCGCAGGTTTGTCACCTCTTGGTCGGGCGGGTTGAGGTGGATGGAACTGAGGATGTTGGGTTTGCGACCTTCGGCGCCGGTTGCCGCCCAGGCTGGAAAGGTCTCGCGTACCGGCATCATCGGCGGGAGTTCGGCCGGCTCCATCAACTGGCCCAGGCTGCCATCCAACAGCAGCACGGCGATTGTGCGGTATTTCTCGGCCAGGTCGAAGCATTCCACGGTCAAGTCGATGGCCTCCTGAACGTTGGCAGGGGCTAGAACGATCATGTTATAGTCGCCGTGCCCGCCGCCATGCACAATCTGGTTGTAGTCTGATTGGGCCGGGGAGATGTTGCCCAAACCAGGGCCGCCGCGCATCACATCCACCAGCACAGCGGGCACCTCGGTTGCGACGATGTAGGAGATTCCCTCCATCATCAGGCTGATGCCTGGTCCGGAGGAAGAGGTCATCGTGCGCGCGCCGGTGCAGGCTGCACCGTAGACCATATTGATAGCGCCCAGCTCACTCTCTGCCTGGACAAAGGCGCGGCCTAGTTCGGGCATGCGCCGCGACATCCATTCCAGCAACTCGGTCTGGGGGGTGATGGGGTAGCCGAAATAAGCGTGCAACCCTGCCCGAACGGCAGCTTCAGCGATGGCTTCATTGCCTTTGATCAATTCGCGTGCCATAGGGTCCTCCTAGGCTTCGCCGCCGGCTGCGCGTGAGCGCAGTACCTGACGGTAGACGGTGATGGCGGCTTCGGGGCAAACGATGGCGCAAATTCCACAGCCGGTGCAGGCATCGTTGGCCAGTTCGGCAGGGTGATAACCTTTGGCGGTCAATCGCTCGCCGGACAAATGGAGTGCATCTTGCGGGCAGGCCGCCACGCACAAATTACACCCCTTGCAATACAGCTCGCTAACAACCACGCGTCCCTTTACGGGCATTCAGGCCTCCTGTGATAAACAGACAACCAGGGTCTTATAAGTGATATTACCACACACTTTTTACGTCTCGCAGCATTTCCGGCCTGTAGAGACAAATAAGGGGTGCAAGTCGCATATACATGCGTCCCACACCCCCGAGCGGCCTCTTTTGCCGGTATGCTTTAGAGACTCCACAATTATATTATGCACGAAAGCGAACCGTGGACAATAGTGACAACCGTCCAAAACCGGCTAAACATTCGGCACGTCGATTGTCTGACATTTCCTTCTGATCGTTTATGGAAATGCCAGTTGACAAATGCATTGTGTTTCTGTATAATGCAAATAACTCTGTGTCACAAAGATAAATGCAGGGCAAAGGAAAATATATGTTTACCCAATTGAACCTCAAAGAAATTGAGAAAAAAGCTTTTCGGGCCAACTATCAGGACGGATTGTTGGATATTAATATGGGGGGAATCGTCGCCTGCATGGCATACCTGCAAACGCTCACCGATTCTGAAGAAACACCGATCCTTGGAATGGTTGTATTTGTCGCCGGGATGATTGCAAGCAGCCTCATCTTCTGGCTGGGCAAAAAGTACATCACCCTGCCTCGGATGGGACAGGCAACCTTTGGGACTGAACGCCGCCGGCGCAGCCGTACCCTTGCTGTCATCCTCGGTATCATAGTGGCTTTGCAGGCGGTGGTGGTCATTTTTTCCGTCGTTGTATGGGGTAACCCGGAATTACAGTCGCGGTTGACTTTTCTGGAAGGAGAACATAGGGCGATGGATTTGTTGGTGGCATCCATTGGCGCCATGTTTGTCGGCCCCAGCGTGGCCCTCATTGCCTACTTCTCAGATTTCCTTCGTGGATATTACATTTCCTTGCTTATGGCGACAGGGGTTTTCTTGATGATTTTTCTTAACCAGCCGGTCTATTTGATGGTTTGTGCCGCGCTGATTATCCTGCCCGGAGTCGCGTTGTTCGTGCGGTTCCTGCTAACTCATCCCCTCCCACCCGCCGAGGCGCGACATGGATAAGCCCACTTCTTCGGACCTCTCTTCCCTGGTGGATATTGACCGGTTGGTGCACGAGCCTGCCCGCCTGATGATTTTGGCCAACCTCTATGTGGTGGAAAGCTCGGACTTCGTCTTTTTGATGAACCAGGTGGGGCTGACCTGGGGAAATCTCTCAGCTCATTTGACCAAGCTAGAAGAGGCCGGATATCTTGAAATGGAAAAAGCCTTCAAAGGCAAGCGCCCCAACACCCAACTGCGCCTGACAGAGAAGGGCCGAGAAGCATTCAAAGACTACACCCAAAAAATGAAGCAGGTGTTCAACGAAATCGCGCCGTAGTGTACAAGACCTGTATCCCTTGCTTTATCAAGCACGATCTCTTTGTAGCGGCACGGGGATTGCGCAATTCATCCCATGCGCCATGATACCCCGTGCCGTATTCAATGCATGCAGGTTGAAATGAGCGGTGGTTTTCGTCCTGCTATAGAACGCAATAAACGCCAAATCCGCTCTACCGCAGCGCTATTCCCAAATAGTAAGGCCAGATAACCAGCCCCAGAACGCTTTGCCAGAAATTCAACTGTGTGAAGGCGATGGTGAACAACCAGCCCATGAACCAGAAAAGGCCGGAGCCCGTGTCTACCCGGATCGTAGCTTGCTTAGAATTCGATTTTGCTTCCATTTTCATATCCTTTCTATATACTTATACGTAACATAAGGGGAATAGGTGCGAAAACGAGTTTCGTAAAATCTGGGAATCCACCCTTGATAATAAAGAACTTTTGTTCTATAATTTTCTTGTAAGTATTCGCGAAAAGATGAAAAAGACACGTGGTTTGCGCGGATACTTCTCACCCACACAAACCCCATATTTGGGAACTTCCTCCCACTTCGGTGAGTCAATAAACTATGTGAGGATCTCATGGAACAAAATTTGGCGACCATGATTGACAGCCTGGAATTGCAATATGGTGAAATGGAGCGCGGGGTCTTTTTGGACCATCCCGCTGTGCGTTTAAACGGCCTAGCGCTTCTGCCAGAGACCACGCTGCTGGACGGTGGCATCGAAGCCTGGATCGCCGCTGAAGGTCCCGCCTACTGCGGACTGGTGTTTCGTGCTCAAAACGCTCAGAACTTCGAGATGGCCTATGCCCAGCCGCACACCAGTATGAGTTGGGATGCCCTGCAATACGACCCGGTTTTCAACGGAGCAAACACCTGGCAAATGTATCACGGGCCGGGCTTTCAGCACGCCGCCGAGGTTCCTACCGGAGAGTGGTTCCGCCTGCGCATCTGCTTCCAGGATGGGCGCGCTCTGGTGAGTCTGGGCAGCCAGCCACCCCTGCGCATTGACCACCTGGCCCATGCGCCCGTCTCTGGCCGGCTGGGATTGTGGTCTTACTTGCCCGCCTGGTTTTGTGATGTGCGCATTCTTCCCGATGTGCGCCTCCCCGAACAACCCGCCACCCCGCTGATCATTTCCCCGGCGCTGGTGCGTGAGTGGTATTTAGAAGGTTACGGTCTGGTGGTTTGCGAGCCGCAGGGATTTCTCAATCTCAATCGGTTCCTGGCATCCCGAGAAGAGCCGGCGCTGCTGCACTGGCGCTTCCTGGCCGAACGCCGCCAGGATCTGCGTCTTAGCTTTGGTTTCAGCGATCATCTCGAACTTTTCTTGGATGGCTCGCCCGTATTTGAACACAACCACAACTGGTACAACAAACCTGCGTGGCACGACCGCGGTTATGTGGCGCGCAACATGTACAGCGTGACCACTGAGATTGAGCGTGGCGTTCACGAACTGACCGCTCGATTGGCGGTCAATGAGCCCTTTGGCTGGGGTTTAGTGATGGCAGCCGAGGGTAAGGCCTTGCAACCGCTGCATTGGCTCTAGCGCTGGCGTAACTCTTCAGAGGGTGGGGAGTCTTCCACCCCAGGCTGGGTAGTTACGCGCTGGTTGTATTGGGGTTGCCAGCCTAACATTTGCTTGGCCCGCGAGCAGTCCACCAGGCTGCGGTGGGGATTGTCCTTCAGGTACTCGTCCATGGTAACTTTTGGCCAGGGACGCTCGGGCCAAAAACGCCGGATTAATTCGTTGACAGGGATTTCCGGCCAGATATTGTCGGCGGTCAGCAGAAATGCGTGGTGACCCTTGAGGTCGGCGGTTAAACTGAGCAAGGCCGCTTCGGCCACATCGCGCACGTCCACGAACGTCCAGTAATCATCCTTCATCATCTCCAGGCGCTGCTCCACGGGCACGAAGTTCCACCAGGGGTCGGTTTCTTCACCGGGCGGGCGCATCACATAGGTGGGGCGCAGGCTGATGGCTGTTCCGCCGCCCAGGGTGACATACGATTGGCACAGTTCCTCGCCGATATGCTTGGTCAGAAAGTAGGGGTGAGCGGGGTGATGGGGAACATCATCATCTATCGGCAGGTACATAGCTGGGTGGGTAGGCTCGGCGTGCCCCAGCGCGTTGATGCTTGAAAAATACACCACCCGTTTGATGCCCACTTCAAATGCCGCCAGCAGCACGTTCCATGTGCCGTGGATGTTGGTATCTAGCACATCTTCGGGCAGGCCGCTGAAATCATTGGGAATGGCGGCCAGGTGCACAATGGCATCCATGCCTTGCGCCGCCCGGCGGACCAGGGCCAGATCGCGGATGTCACCGGGAACATGCTCCCAATCCTGCCCGCGGGGCTGGGCCAAACGGTCCAGCGTGCGCAGCGTGTGCCCCGCCTCCATGAAGCGCTTGACGACATAGCTGCCAATCAAACCACTGCTGCCGGTGACGAGGATGTTCATATTGGCTCCTGTGAGTAAAGATAAGAATGGTGGGTAATGGCAGAAGTGAAGGAAGGTCACAAACACCAGAAATTAGGGCATCTTCTGCCATCTGGTTGAGTAACTACAATATTGGTTATTGTACTCGTTTTCATTTGACTTGCTCCAGATACGGCTCTCAGAAAATCGGCGTGGCGAAATCCAGATCCCTTGACCGATTCCCGCACTAATGCTATACTCCAGTATAGTATATTATCTTTGTGAGGTTTTAACCATGCCCCTTTATGAGTATCACTGTAGCGAATGCGATCAGAGCTTTGAGAAAATGGTGCGCTTCTCCGAGCTTGATTTAGCTCCCGAGTGCCCGCACTGTCACAGCCGCGAAACGCACAAGCAAATCTCCACCTTTGCCTCGCGCATCACCGGCGGCAGCGCCGTTGCAACCTCCGCGGCTTCCAGTTGCTCTTCCGGTGGCAGCCGCTTCCGCTGAGGGTAATCCTCTTGGAGGGTAACCCTCCAACCGGCCGTGGCCGGTAACCGAAGGTGCAATATGAAGTTAGCAAATAGTGAGGTCAAATCGAAGCTGCTCCAACGTTTACGCCGCATTGAAGGGCAGGTACGCGGCGTGGAGAGCATGTTGGAGGGCGATCGCGAGTGCCGCGACATCGTCCAGCAGGTGAGCGCCATCCAGTCGGCCTTACTCGGCTTTCGCGAGTTGTTGCTCGAGGAATATGCGCTAACCTGCCTGCTGCCCGATGAAGATTCGCCGCTGGACCGCCGCGAGCAGGAACAGACCCTGCGCGAATTCATTCACATGATGAACAAAGGATAGAACTGATGGCAAACGCAACCGTGCGCTGGCTGACCGGCAAACAATTTATCGGCATCGACTCTACAAAACACTCCGTAATTCTTTCGACCCCCGACGAAGGGATCGGCATGAAACCCTCCGAGATGCTGCTGGTGGCGCTGGCCTCCTG
>JAEXTI010000204.1 GCA_023406965.1 Chloroflexota bacterium | reverse complement strand
ACGCCGCAGGAGGCCTGGGAGTCGGCTTCGGCACTTTCGGCCAAGAAGCACATCCTGTACCTCGATGAGCCTGTGCGGCGGGTGCTGTCGATCATGCCGCATCTCTACGACGATTTGTGGACCGGGGCCAAGGGTATGTACAAGATGGAACCGGTGGTCGCCGACGGAGGCGAGGTGGTCATCTACGCGCCGCACATCAGCGAGGTGAGCTACACCCACGGGCGGATTCTGGACGAGGTGGGCTATCACACCCGCGATTACTTCGTCAAGCAGTGGGAACGGTTCAAAGGCTATCCTTGGGGTGTGCTGGCCCACTCGACGCACGTGAAGGGCATGGGCGAGTACGACGCCGTGAGCGGCGTGGAGTGCCCGCGCATCCAGGTGACGCTGGCCACGAGCATCCCCGAAGCGCGCGCCCGGCGCATCAACCTGGGGTATCTCAACCCGGCGGCGGTTAAGATCGAGGAGTGGCAGGGGCGCGAAGCGGAAGGCATTCTGGTGGTTCCGCGAGCAGGCGAGATGCTGTATCGGTTAAAAGGGAAATAAGGAAGGCCAATCGATGTAGGTTGGGTTGAGCGGGATGAAGCAAGACTAAATTTTCCGGTCATCGAAGCGTAACCCAACATTCCGAAGTTGTGTCGGTTTTCGGGGCAGTTGGCGGATGATCAAAGGGTCGAAATACTGCCCCTCAACCCGACGAAGAGCGAATGCAGGAAAAGTTTCGGCAGTTGGAGGTTTTCTATGGAAAAAGCAGCAATTGGTGTCATCGGCCTGGGGGTGATGGGGCACAACCTGGCCTTGAACATGGAACGCAACGGCTTTGCGGTGGCGGGGTACGATTTGGACGCGGCCAAGACGAAGGGTTTCCTGGAAGGCAAGGCCAAAGGCAAGCGCATTGTGGGCGTGGATTCGCCCGCGGCATTGATGGCGGTGCTGGAAAAGCCGCGCCGCATCCTGATGATGGTGCCCGCCGGAGCGGCAGTTGACAGCGCCATTGCGCACCTCAAGCCGCACCTGGAAGCCGGGGATATTCTTATCGACGGGGGTAACTCCTTCTTCCTGGACACCGAGCGGCGTAGCACCGAACTGGCTAAAGAAGGCTTCAACTTTGTGGGCATGGGCGTTTCAGGCGGCGAGGAAGGCGCATTGTGGGGTCCGGCGCTGATGCCGGGCGGGCAGGTGGAAGCCTGGGAAGCATTGAAGCCCATCTTGCGGGCCATTGCCGCCAGGGCCGAGGACGGCGAGCCGTGCGCAGCTCACATGGGCCCGCGCGGGGCCGGGCACTACGTCAAGATGGTGCACAACGGCATCGAGTACGGCGACATGCAGTTGATCGCCGAGGTGTACGACCTGCTACACCGCGGGTTGGGCCTGAGCGCGGCGGAGTTGCATGAGATTTTCGCCGAGTGGAACACGGGCGAGTTGAAGGCTTATCTCATCGAGATCACCGCTGATATCTTTGCGCAAAAAGACGATCTGACCGATCAGCCGCTGGTGGAGATGATATTGGACGAGGCCCAGCAGAAGGGCACCGGCAAGTGGGCCAGCCAGAACTCCCTGGACATCGGCGCGCCGATTCCGACCATCAACGCGGCGGTGGAAAGCCGCATTGTCTCGGCACTGAAGAGCCAGCGCGTGCAAGCCAGCAAGGTGCTGCGCGGGCCGGAAATCCGTTTTGACGGCGACCGCAAGGAGTTGATCGAGGCGGCGCGGGCGGCGCTGTATGCCAGCAAGATCACCTCCTACGCCCAGGGCATGGGGTTGCTGCGGCTCGCTTCCGACGAGTACAAATACGACCTGGATTTGGGCGCGGTGGCGCAAATCTGGCGGGCGGGCTGCATCATTCGCGCCAGCCTGCTGAACGACATCGCGAATGCGTATAGGCGTAACCCGGCTCTGGTCAACCTGCTGCTGGACGACGCTTTCCGCGAGGCAGTCGAGTCCAGGCAGGCGGCCTGGCGCAAGGTGGTGCAGACAGCGGTGGGCATGGGCATTCCGGTGCTGGCAATCAGCGCTTCGCTGGCCTACTTTGATGCGTACCGCAGCGAGCGCCTGCCTGCCAATCTGACGCAGGCTCAGCGGGATTATTTTGGCGCGCACACTTACCGGCGCACTGACCGCGAGGGCGTGTTCCACACGGAGTGGGGGAAGTAGAGGGAGGGTCGCATGGCAAAAAACGTAATCGTTGCGCAATCGGGCGGACCTTCGCCGGTGATTAATAACACCCTGCGCGGGATCATCGACACCTGCAAATCGATGCCGAACCGCTTTGGGCGGGTATATGCCGGGTGGCACGGCATTGAGGGCGTACTGAAAGAGGAACTGCTGGACCTCTCAGCTCAGCCGGAAGAGGAGATCGCCCTGCTGGCAACCACACCGGCGGCGGGCAGCATTGGCACCTGCCGCTATAAACTCAAGGCCAAGCAGACCGAGGATTTCGAGCGGGTGATCGACGTCTTCAAAGCACACGATGTGGGCTATTTCTTTTACATCGGCGGGAATGACTCGATGGACACGGCCCACAAAGTTGCAAAAATGGCGGCGGAGCGCGGCCTGGAACTGGTGGCAACCGGTGGCCCCAAGACCATCGACAACGATGTTGGTGACAGCGAGTTCAAGTTGATCGACCACACCCCCGGCTACGGCAGCGTGGCGCGCTATTGGGCGCTGAATTTGCAAAACGCCAACGAGGAAAACGCGGGATCTTCTCCAGCCGACCCGGTGCTGGTGGTGCAGGTGATGGGCCGCAAAATCGGCTTCATCCCGGCGGCGGCGCGCCTGGCCGACCCCAACCGCGAGATGCCTTTGCATATCTACCTGCCAGAGGCCGGAGTGACCCTGCCCGAGATGGCCGACTTGATCAACGATGAACTGCGGCGCAGCGGGCGCTGCGTGGCGGTGGTCAGCGAGGGTTTGGACGTAGGCTCGCTGGGCGAACTGCGCGACGGTTTTGGGCACGTGGAGTATTCCGCCAGCCAGATGACGGCGGCACAGATTGTGGTGAACTATCTCAACAGCGTAGGCCTGGCAGCGAAAGGCACCGCGCGCAGCAACGTGGCTGGAACCGACCAGCGGCATAATATGATCTACGCATCAACGGTGGACTTGGAGGAAGCCTATAAACTGGGCCAGCAAGCGGTGTTGGTGGCGGCACAGGATGGCGGCGGGTACATGAGCACGCTCCTGCGAAACCCAGGGCCGGTGTACAGCGTGCGGTATGACAAGGCGCCGCTGGAACTGGTAGCCAATTCGGAGCGCAAATTCCCAGTAGAATGGATCGCGCCCAACCGGATCGATGTGACCGATGATTTTGTGCGCTATGCGCGACCCTTGATTGGCGATTCCTGGCCCAGCATCCCGATGGTAGACGGCAGGCAGCGATTCGCCCGGTTGCAACCCATCTTTGCTCCTCAACAATTGCCCGGTTACATTCCTCAAGCCCAACGGTAAGTGGCCTTCCTGAAAATGGTAACTACTTTGGGTGTGGGTAAGTTTCCAATTTTGAAGAATGTGTGGGGTGCTTTGCACCCCACACATTCTTCAAAATTGGGTCTCTTCCATCTCTGACTTAGTAGTTATAATAAATGACGATGTCATCGCGAACGGGCCAAAGCAGTCTCCTGCGAATTTAGGGGTTGCTTCGGTTTTTGGATCGGTAAGAAAAGAATTGTTCTTCAGGAGATTGGTATGGCGTTAACGTTGGAGGATATTGCCAGGATGAGCGGGGTTTCTCGCTCGACCGTGTCGCGCGTGATCAACGAAGACCCCAATGTGAATGAAAAAACGCGCCAGCGGGTCCGGGATATCATCCAGAACATGAACTTCCAGCCCAACCTGGCGGCGCGCAGCCTGGCAGCGGGTAAGACTAACGTGCTAGGGCTGGTCATTCCGGTGGGCGTGCATGCCATCTTCTCTGACCCGTTCTTTCCACTGTTCATTCAAGGGGTGTCCGCCACCTGCAACGCATCGGATTACTCTGTCATGTTGTGGCTGGCTGAACCGGAATACGAGCGGCGTACCATCCTGCAGATTTTGTACAACGGGTTGGTGGATGGCGTCATTGTTGCTTCCACACTGACCGATGACGCCATCATCGAGCACCTTGCAGAGAGCAAGCAGCCATTTGTCTTGATCGGTCGGCACCCTACCCGACCGCAATTGAATTTCGTGGATGTTGATAACCGGATCAGTTCGCGCAATCTGGTCATGTACCTCTTCCGTCTGGGGTATAAACGCGTGGCGATGATCACCGGGCCCCAAAATATGATCGCCGGGGTACATCGTTACCAGGGCTACGAAGACGCCCATCGTGAGGCCGGGCGAGCGATCGACCCCGACCTGGTGGAGAATGGAGAATTCAACGACAACAGCGGTTACTTTGCCATGCGGCGTTTGCTAGGGCGCAAGCCAGATGCCGTGTACGCTTCGTCCGATGCCA
>JAEXTI010000144.1 GCA_023406965.1 Chloroflexota bacterium | reverse complement strand
GGTTGGCATCGGGGTCGGGCGGGTTGTCGCGCAGTTCCTTGTCTTTGATGATCAGCCCCACCACGTCCATGCGGAAGCCGTCCACACCGCGTTTCATCCAGAAGCGCAGCGCGTCCAGCATGGCGGCCTGCACCTCGGGGTTGCGCCAGTTCAGCTCGGGCTGTTCTTTGGCAAACTGGTGCATGTAATACTGCCCGGTGGTCGGATCGAACGTCCAGGCGGGGCCGCCAAAGAAGCTGCCCCAGTTGTTGGGTAGGGAGCCATCCGGCTTGGCGTCGCGCCAGATGTACCAGTCGCGCTTGGGGTTGTCGCGGCTGGAGCGCGACTCGAGGAACCATTTGTGCTGGTCGGAGGTGTGGTTGGGAACGTAATCGATGATGATTTTGATGCCGCGCTTGTGGGCCTCGTGGACCAGTTCGTCAAAGTCGGCCAGCGTTCCAAACATGGGGTCCACGTCGCAGTAGTCGGCCACGTCGTATCCGAAATCCGCCATGGGCGAGGGGTAAAACGGGCTGAGCCAGATGACTTCGATACCCAGCGAATTGGGCGTGCCATCATTGAGATAGTCCAGCTTTTGGATGATGCCCTGCAAATCGCCGATGCCGTCGCCGTTGGCGTCCGCAAAACTGCGCGGGTAAATTTGATACACCACGCTGCGCTGCCACCACTGCAAAGCCTGCCTGTCCTGAGTCATTTTTTCTGCCTCCGTGGATGAAGACGTGATTTTCTGGTAAAGAACCGAGCTTGGAATTCTTTTTATTGCCTTTATTTTACTCTTAAATTTGTGTGAGGGCAGCTAGAAGCAGTTCTCGCAAGGCAGGCCTATCCAAGTCTGCATTCGATTTGAGCTTGACATGCCGGGCGCGCTTGCCTGTGCCTTCCAGCAGGCCGGTTGGGTCGGGCAGTTCGGCCCCGCGGGCAAAGCCCAGGTTCACCGCGCCTTTGAGCGGCATGATCACGCACACCAGCCCTTGATAGGTGCGGTCCACGCCATAAGCCAGCATCCTGGCGGGCAAGTCGAGTTGTTCCACCGCCTGGGGGAACAACTCCAGCACCAGGGCACGGGTCTTCAGAGCCAGTTCCTGCACCGCTGGCGGGTAGGTGGAAAGAAATGCCGTGATTTCTTCATTCATTGGCGGTCTGCTCCCAGAATTGCTCGTAGCCCTTCATGAAATACCAGTTGATGCGCACATAGTCCTGTTCGCCGCGCAGCACTTTCTCCCATTCAGCCAACGTCTCGCCGATGACGAAGTCGCGCGTAGCCAGAAAGTCCTCGTCGCGCGGCGTCTGGTCGGCGCGCATGGCCTGGCAGGCAGCACGGTGGCGCTCTGCCCAGGCCGACACGGCTTCCGGCGCGTCCCGGCGCAGTTGGGTCAGCAGGGCCGATAGTTCGGCGATGACCGCTTCCGCTTCGGCACGCGAGTGTTGCATCTCCTCGTAAGCTTCTCGCGCTTTGGCTTCGTTCGGATGGCCCCGATCCAGGTAATCGCCCAGCGAACCGGCATGGTTTTCGGCGGCCTCGGCCCGCCGGCGCAATTTTTCCAAGCGTTGGCTGAATTCAAGCATATCCACAGTATAAACCAAAAGGCTTCCAGAGTTTTGGTGCTCTGGAAGCCTTTTGTTATTGTCTTCGTAAGCGGGGTGTCCTTACCCGCAGTTCGCGATGCTACTTTGAATTCCACGGCCCCGAATCGGGGAAGAACAAGGATTGGCCGTACTTATCGATGCCAAACCCGGCGATCTTTTCCTGCGTGGGCACAGAGATCAGCCAGTCGATGAACTGGTTGGCCAGTTTTTCGTCAATCCCCTCGTTTTTGGCCGGGTCGACGGCAATCACGCCGTAGGGGTTGAGCAGGACTTTGTCGCCTTCCACCATGATCTTGAGGGTCAGGCCCTCGCCGGTCTGGGCCAGGTAGGTGGCGCGGTCACTGAGCGTATAGGCTCCCATTTCCTGCGACATGGTCAGCACAGCGCCCATGCCCTGCCCGGCTGAAACGTACCAATCCCCGGCGGGTTCCAGCGCAGCGGCTTTCCACACGTTCTTTTCCTTGCTGTGCGTGCCCGAGTCATCACCGCGCGAGACAAAAGGCGCCTGGGCCGCGGCGATGGCGGCAAAGGCTTCGGCGGCGCTGGTCATCCCGCTGATCCCAGCCGGATCGGATTCGGGCCCGACGATGACGAAGTCGTTGTACATGACGTCCTCGCGGCGCACGCCGTCCCCTTCTTCCATGAAGGTTTTCTCGGCAGCGGGCGAGTGCACCAGGAGCACATCCGCGTCCCCATCCTTGCCCATCTGCAAGGCTTGGCCCGAACCCACGGCAATCACTTCGACCGTGACGTTGAACTCTTCCTCATACATGGGCAAGAGATAGTCCAACAGGCCGGAATCTTGGGTGCTGGTGGTGGTGGCCAACGTCAAGGTCTTGGGTGCGGCCGGGGTGCAAGCCCCCAACAACATTACGGCGATCATTGCAAACAGCGTGATCTTACGAAACATATTTTCCTCCTGAGATCAGTAGATCATCTCCCCTTGGACGAAGGCGCGCGTGCGCGGGTCGGCGGGGGTCTCGAAAAATGAATGGGTGGGCGCAATCTCGATAATGCGCCCGTTGAGCATCAGCGCCACCCGGCTGGACAGGCGCCGGGCCTGGAACACGTTGTGCGTGACCAGGACGATGGTGGTGCGCATCTCCCGATTGATCTGGCGGGCGACCTCCTCGATCAGCCCCACGTTGTAGGGGTCGAGGTTGGCGGTGGGCTCGTCCATGAGCAGCACCGTGGGCCGCAGGACCATCGCCCGCGCCAGGGCCACGCGCTGGGCCTCGCCGCCGGAGAGGGTGCGCGCCTGGGCCCGGCGCAAGGGAACCAGCCCCATGCGCTCGAGCACGCCATGCACCTGCTCGTTTGAATCGGGCAGCCCGCGCAGCTTCAACCCGTAGCGGATGTTGTTCTCCACGCTGTCGTGCAGCAGGGCCGGGCGCTGGAACACGGTGGTCACCTGTCTGCGCACCTCGATGGGCAGGTTGGGTGTCACGGGTTTGCCCTGGTAGCGCAGTTCGCCGTTATCGGGATATTCGAGGAAGTTGAGCATGCGCAGCAGGCTGGATTTTCCCGCCCCGCTGGGACCCACCACCGCCAGGATTTCGCCCGGCTCGATCTCCAACCGCTCGATATCCACCACCGTGCGGCCTTCGTAGATCTTTTGCAGGTTGCTGAGCTGGTAGATAGGCTCCATCATTTGCCCTTGCCTTGCAGTTGGGTAACGCCGAAGTTGATCAGGAAGGACAGCATCAGCAGGACGATGCCCAGACCGATGGCCAGGTCAAGGTTGCCGCGGCGGGTTTCGAGCATGATGGCGGTGGTCAGCACGCGGGTCGAGCCGTCGATGTTCCCACCCACCATCATCACCGCGCCGACCTCGGAGATGATGCTGCCCAGTCCGCCGACGATGGCTACCACCACGCCCAGGCGCGCCTCGCGCAGCACCGCCAGGGTGGTTTGCAGGCGCGTGGCTCCCAGCGAGCGCACTTGCAAGCGCAGGTCGGGGTTCACCTCGGCCACCGCCGACATGGTGTAGCCGATGATCATGGGCGTGGCAATGATCACCTGGGCCACAATCATGGCCGGCACGGTGAACAGCTTGGGCACCCAGGCAAGGTTGAGCGGGCCGAGGATGCCGCCCTGCGACAGCAGGATGTAGACCGCTAGCCCCACCACCACCGGGGGCAGACCCATGCCGGTGTAGACGATGGCCTGCACCAGGCGCTTTCCTTTGAAGCGGTTCAGGCCCAGCAGCGCACCCAGGGGCACGCCCAGCACCGTGCTGATCACCAGGGCAATGCCGCTGACCCGCGCAGACAGAAGGATGATCTCCCATAAAATGGGGTCACCGGTGAAGAAAAGGCGCAGGCCTTCGCGAATGCCGTCCCAGAGTTGTTCCATAGAATGTATAGTTGTATGCTTACAACGATGGGAGTATAGCTGATTCGACAACCCAAGTCAACGTGAAGATCATCCTGCCTGTGTCTACTTTTTGGGTCAACCTATTCCGCCGGGTTAAAACCCTTGCTGAGTATCCGGAAGCCAAAGGGCCTACCCACAGTGGCCTCCGTGTTGTAAGGCAGGGTTTCAACCCGCCGTGGCCACTGCGAAAATCAGAACCGCTCTATCGAAATTCATGTACAATGAAACAGGCATCCGTTCATTTCCCATCCTCGCGAGGTCCCGATGTCGCCCAATCTCCCCTTCCCGAACTATCCCCCCAATCACAACTGGTACAACCGCGGCATGTGGCCCGCTCATTGGGTGATCTGCCCCGGCGCCGAGCAGCC
>JAEXTI010000089.1 GCA_023406965.1 Chloroflexota bacterium | reverse complement strand
CGCTTGTCGGGGTCCGACAGCACCGCGTAGGCTTCGTTGAGCTCCTTAAAGCGCTCTTCAGCATCCGCCGCTTTATTCACGTCCGGATGGTATTGGCGCGCCATGTTGCGAAACGCCGATTTTAGTTCATCCGGCGTTGCGTTGCGCCCAACCCCTAAGGTTTCGTAGTAATCTTTTTGTGCCATGTGAATCATTCACTCCAGAGAGCCGGCGCGCCGGCCCTCTGGAGTGTCGATAACTTTATGCGTTGCGGAATTCGCCGTCAACGACGTCGCCGTCATTGCCAATCGGGCCGGTTGCGCCGCCACCCGGAGCGGCAGGACCGCCGGGTGCGCCTTGCTGGCCGGGTTCGGCCGCCGGGCCACCCTGCTGCTGGTACATGCTGCCGCCAACTTTCTGAATGAGCTGGTTAAGCTCTTCGGTCTCCTTGCGCATGTCCGCGACATTTTCGGAGGCCAGAGTCTGCTTGAGCTTGGCCGCGTTGTCTTCGACCTGCTTTTTCAAATCTGCGGGCAGTTTGTCGCCGTATTCTTTGATCAGCTTTTCGGCGGTGTATACCGTGTTATCAGCGTTGTTGCGGGCTTCGATCAATTCCTTGCGGCGGAGGTCATCATCGGCATGGGCTTCAGCCTCTTTGCGCATCTTTTCTACCTCGGAGTCGTTCAGGCCCGAGGAGGCGGTGATGGTGATGTGCTGGCTGCGGCCAGTGGCCTTGTCAGAAGCGGTGACCTTGAGGATGCCGTTTGCGTCGATATCGAAGGTTACTTCCACCTGGGGCATGCCGCGCGGCGCGGGGGGAATACCATCCAGAATGAAGCGGCCCAGAGATTTGTTGTCGGCAGCCATGGGGCGCTCGCCCTGCACAACGTGCACTTCTACCTGAGTCTGCCCGTCCGAAGCCGTCGAGAAGATTTGGCTCTTGCGGGTGGGGATGGTGGTGTTGCGCTCGATGAGCGGAGTAGAAACGCCGCCCAGGGTCTCGACCGAAAGGGTCAGCGGGGTTACGTCCAGAAGGAGGATGTCTTTGACCTCGCCGCCCAACACGCCGGCCTGAATGGCCGCGCCGATGGCGACGACCTCGTCGGGATTGACACCCTTGTGGGGGTCTTTGCCGAACAGGCGGCGCACGGCTTCTTGCACGGCGGGCATGCGGGTCATGCCGCCCACCAGAACAACCTCGCTAATATCGGAAGGTTGCAGGCCGGCATCTGACAAAGCGCGGCGCACCGGATCCAGGGACTTTTCAATCAAATCACTGGTCAGTTGCTCCAGGCGAGCGCGGGTGAAGGTCATCACCAGGTGCTTGGGGCCGGTCTGATCGGCGGTCAGGTAAGGCAGGTTGATCTCGGTCTGCATCACCGTCGAAAGCTCGATCTTGGCCTTTTCGGCGGCTTCTTTCAATCGCTGCAAGGCCTGGCGGTCGCTGCGGATGTCGAGGCCGTTTTCCTTCTTGAATTCGGCAATGAGGTAATCCATGATGCGCAGGTCGAAGTCGTCGCCACCCAGGAAGGTGTCGCCGCTGGTGGAGCGCACCTGGAAAACGCCGTCGCCCACATCCAATACAGAGATATCGAAGGTGCCGCCGCCCAGGTCATAGACAGCGATGACTTCGTTTTTCTTCTTGTCCAGACCGTAAGCCAGGGAAGAAGCGGTAGGCTCGTTGATGATGCGCAGCACTTCCAATCCGGCGATTTTGCCGGCATCTTTGGTGGCGTTGCGCTGGGCATCGTTGAAGTAGGCCGGGACGGTGATGACCGCCTGCGTGACAGGCTCGCCCAAATAGGCTTCCGCGTCGGCTTTCAATTTAGCCAGAATCATGGCCGAGACTTCCGGCGGAGAGTATTCGCGTCCATCCAGCACCACGCGCATGTCGCCGTTGGGAGCTTTCGCTACCTTGTAAGGCACGCGGCTGACGGTGCGTTGAACTTCGGCGTCCTCGAACTTGCGCCCCATGAAGCGCTTGATCGAGAAGATGGTGTTTTCGGGGTTGATGATGGCCTGGTTGCGGGCTGTGCGTCCAACCACACGTTCGTGGTTCTTGTTATAAGCCACCACCGAGGGCACCAGGCGCTCCCCTTCTGCCGACGGAATCACCACCGGCTCACCGCCGGTCATGACCGCCGCAACTGAGTTTGTCGTTCCAAGATCGATGCCAATGATTTTTCCCATACGATTATGTCTCCTATCTTGCTACTCTGACTCGCGCCGGGCGCAGGACCCGATCACCAATCATATATCCTTCTTGAACAACCCCAATGATTTGCCCGCTGGAATGATCCGGGCTGGCTTCGTACGAAATTGCTTCGTGACGGGAGGGGTCAAAATCTTCTATTTCGGCTGGAATTCGGCGGATGTTTTCACCTTCCAGAATCGTCTGTAACTTGCGATGGATCAGCTCAATACCGCCGGACCAGGCGCGTAAATCGCCTTCTTCCGGGCGCATCAGCATGGCGCGATCCAGATCATCGAGGACGAGCAAGTATTTCTTAACCAGATCCCCTGTGATGCTCTGGCTCAAGAATTGCTGATCGCGTTCGATGCGCCGTTTGTAGTTCGAGAAATCAGCCCGTTCTCGCTGCCAGCCGTCAGAATATTCTTTGGCTTGTGCCTGGGCCTCTTCCAATGCTTGCCGCAAAGCTTCCATTTCTTTCATGAATTCTTCGGGCACAGCGGCGGTCTCAGTTTCTTTTACGTCAGGTTGGTTGTTACTGGTATGTTTTTTAGCCATCCCCACATCCTTGTTCCTTTATTCTTCATCTACGAGCGTTTCAGCCACCAGGTTGCTTAATAAGCCTGACAGGAAGCGCATCGTAGAAATCGTCCGTCCGTAGGCCATGCGCATGGGACCCAGCACGCCCAGGGTACCGGTTGCCAGCCCTGGAACACCGTAGCGTCCCAGCACCAGCGAACTCTGCCGCAGGTCGTCCCAGCCGCCTTCGCCGCCGATGAGCACCTGCACGCCGCCTACCATATTATTGGTTTGCACGGTTCGTGCCAACAGGTCCTGTAAAACAGAGCGTTCTTCCAGCACCCTCAGTGCCCGGCGCGCCTCTTCCGGGTTGATGAACTCGGGTTCGGCCAGCACGTTGGA
>JAEXTI010000050.1 GCA_023406965.1 Chloroflexota bacterium | reverse complement strand
ACCTTTCGGTGTTTGATCCAAGTTTCTCTCTCGCTGGAATTTCTCTTGGGCTATCTCTTTCTTATCACTCTTCAGTTGTTAAGGTTCTTCCCTTCCACCCACCGCCTCCCGACAAAAACGCCCGATGCTTTCGCTGATTGTTCGAGCATCGGACTTCTGAGAGGCTTCGGGCTTGCCTATTCGTTTGTGATTGATTTTGCCTCACGGCGAAATCTTTCGTTCCACTGGCGAGGTCGAATTATACGCGGAGTCACGAGGATGTCAAGGGATTCAATGACCAATTTTCGACCAATTTTGGAAATTGGTCGAAACTCGTTGGCGTTTTTGGCTTTCTTCTTGCACCAAGATGAAAAAAGTGCCAAAAGAAGAAGCGTGTGATTTAAAAACCCTTCGCGTTTTTTGGACACTGCGCCGCCTGGGAACCAGAACGGGGGTACAGGCGTCTTAATGCCATACTGTTTATCCGGTATAATAGGAGATTATGAGTACGATTTACTACCCTTCCCGCAACCGTGTCTACCGGCCCAAGATCTCCCGCGGCGAACAGGTGTTGCTGGCGATTGCCGGAGGCCTGCTGCTGTTTGTTCTCTCGGCGGTGGCCATCTATACCGGTTTCCAGATCTGGTATGCCGGTCGAATTTACCCGGGTGTGTCGGTGGCGGGTGTAGATTTGAGCGGCCTTTCAGCCGACGCGGCCGAAGCCACCCTGGCTCAGCAGATCACCTATCCACACGCCGGGCGTATCGTGCTGCGCGACGGCGACCGCATGTGGGTGGTGTCGCCCGCCGAATTGGGCCTTTACTTTAACCCCAAAGCCTCCGCCGAGGCAGCCCTCCGCGCTGGCAGAGATGGCACCCCCGGCGAGCGGCTGCACGCCCAGGCCAACGGCCTCACCTCGGGGGTGAAACTGCCTCCTACTATCATCTTCGATCAACGCGCCGCCTACGATGCCCTTGCGCGCGTGGCCAAGGAAATTGACCGGCCCACCGTGGATGCTTCGCTGTCGCTCAACGGCACCGAGGTCATCGTCACGCCGGGGCAGGTAGGGCGTGAAGTGGATCTGATTACCTCGTTGCAGGCTGTCTCGGCCCAGGCTCAGAGCATGAGTGATGGGGTGGTGGATTTGTTGATCAAAGAGACTGCTCCCATCATTCTGGATGCCAACGCCGAGGCCGATGTGGCCCGCCAGATTTTGAGCGGCCCGCTGACCTTGAATATCCCTGCCGATGATCCCAACCAGTCAGGCCCGTGGATTTTGCAGCCCAACGACCTGGCTTCGATGCTGGCAATCGACCAGGTTGAGACGCCGGACGGACTGCGCTACGAGGTGCGTTTGGCCACCGATAAGTTGATCACCTTTTTGGGCGGCATTGCCCCCAACATGATCCGCGCTCCGCAAAATGCCGGTTTCATCTTCAATGACGACACCCGCCAGTTGGATGTGGTGCGCCAGTCGGTCATCGGACGGGTGCTGGATGTGGAGAAGTCCTTCAACTTGATTCAGGAGAAAATCCGGGCTGGGGAGCATGAAGTCACCCTGGTGATGGATTACTCTAACCCGCAAATCACCGATGACATGACCGGTGAGCAGTTGGGCATCACCGAACTGGTCAGTTCTCACACTTCTTTCTTCCGCGGCTCGAGCAGCGAGCGTGTGCAGAATATTGCCGCCGCCGCCTCCAAGTTCCACGGGGTGCTTGTGCCGCCTGGCGCTACCTTCTCTATGTCCGACACCATCGGCGACATTACCCTGGACAACGGCTTTGCCGAAGCGTTGATCATTGTGGGCGGCCAGACCATCAAGGGCGTGGGCGGCGGCGTGTGCCAGGTGAGCACCACCCTGTTCCGCACGGCTTTCCTGGGCGGCTTCCCTATTGTCGAGCGCTATGCCCATGCTTACCGCGTCGGCTATTATGAACAGAACGCCTCGGGCCGCGATGCGCGCCTGGCTGGGTTGGACGCTACTGTGTACGTCCCCATTGTTGATTTCAAGTTCACCAATGACACGCCCTATTGGCTGTTGATGGAAACTTACATGAACGGTTACAGCCTGACCTGGAAGTTCTACTCCACTTCCGACGGGCGCACCGTCGAATACACATCCACGGGGCCGGTCAACACCGTTCCGCCGCCCGATCCGATCTACCGTGAAAACCCCGATTTGGGCAATGGTGTCATTCGACAGGTGGATTGGGCCGCCGAGGGCGCCGATGTAACCGTCTCACGTACGGTTTATCGCAACGGAGAGGTGTACTTCTCTGATTCGGTGTTTACACACTATGAAGCCTGGGCCGATGCTTACGAGTATGGTCCTGGTACCCAGCTCCCTGGTCAGGAAGAAGAGCCGCCGCCGGGGTAGGCCGGTCAATTATGGTACAATAAAAACGAAGCATTCCTGTTCGTTGTGGAGAGAAGAATGGTTAGTTCTGATTTGCTTGGAATCTTGCGCTGCCCGGTTTGCGTCCGCGAACCCGGAAAAGACGGTATGCTGCTGGTCGTTCGGGAAACATGGCTGGTCTGCAATGACTGCGGCCGAAAATATCCGATTGTTGAAGATATCCCGGTGATGTTGATTGACGAAGGGGATAAATGGAAGGCCACGCCTGTGGAGTCTCTTCCGGTTCCTCCCCCGAAGATGGGATAAATCATTACTCCGCTCCTTTTTTTGTCCCAGCCGGGCATTGATCTTGCACCCAATCCGGTGGAACAATTTCACGGAGTACAAGAGGTTTAAATCCTTATGCAACCTGCGAGTTCGCGACATATTCGCCGCCGCCCTCCCCTGGACCGCACCACGACAATCGTGCTGATTGCCTTTGCGGCTTTAGCGTTGGTTACTTTGGTGGTGGCTTTCCTTTGGGCGCGCAGCTTCTTTGGAAGCTGGACGTTGACCGATTTGGGCAGCGGCGCCCCGGCTATTTCAAACCCTTCCAATTCGGGCGATCCTGCCAACCCATCAGGCGGGGAGGTGCAAATTGACGCCTCTCAGCCTTTGCAAAGCAGCGGAAACGCCCCGCAGTCTGCGCCCTGGGATGGCAACAGCCGCGTGACCATCCTTCTGTTGGGTCTTGATTACCGCGATTGCGACATCGAAGGCTATGCGGAATGCGACCAACAAGGGGTAGCTCGTTCTGACAGCATGATGCTCGTAACAGTGGATCCCTTAACCAAGACCGTGGGAATGCTTTCCATTCCCCGCGATCTATGGGTACAAATCCCCGGTTACGATTACGGCAAAATTAACACAGCTTACTTCCTCGGGGAAGCGAACAGGATGCCTGAAGGCGGCCCTGGATTGGCGATGGATACCGTCGAGCAGTTCCTGGGCGTGCCGGTGCAGTATTACGGCCTGGTTGATTTCCGTACCTTTGAGCGCTTGATTGACGAGATTGGCGGTATCAAAATCCGCCCGACCGAACGGATTAAACTGGACCCGGTCGGCCCCATCGAACCTTTCTGGCTCGATCCGGGTACCTATCTGGTCGATGGTCCCACGGCCCTTTCTTACGCGCGCAATCGCAAGACTGAAGGCGGCGACACCGACCGCTCGAACCGCCAACAGGAAGTGATTCTGGCGGTGCGCGAAAGAATCTTGCAACTTGACCAGATGCCCTCCTTGATCGCCAAAGCGCCCAGGCTGTATGCTGAAATTCAGTCGGGCATTCGTACCAATCTGACCCTCGATCAAATTGTTCAATTGGGTATGTTAGGGATTTCTCTCCCGCCCGAGAATATCAAGCGCGGCGTGATTGGCCCGCCTTACCAGATTGAATTTGGCACCTCGCCGGATGGACAGTCGATTGCCATCGCGGTACCGGATCAGATCCGCATTTTGCGCGATGAAATCTTCTCGGCCAATGGCCCCACCGGCCCGGGCGCGGCGGTAGTCGCTCCAGATGCCGACCCGTTGACCCTGGCGCAAGAGGAGAAGGCCCGCCTGGTGGTGAAGAATGGCAGCCTGACCGAAGGATTGGCCGGCCGCACCAGTGAATATCTGCGTCTGCAGGGGCTGAACGTGACCGGTGAAGGCAACGCCGACCAGCAGTATTCGGTGGCTGTGATCATCGACTACTCGGGCAAGCCCTATACGGTTAAATATTTGACCGAATTGTGCGGAGGCAGTGATTTCGTGCGCGTCATGAGTCGCTTCGATCCGAATGCGACCGTGGATGTGGAGTTTATCGTCGGCACCAATTTTGCCGATTCGAATCCTTTGCCTTAACCATGCTCCTGTCCATCGATATCGGCAGCACCAACATTAAGCTCGGCCTGTTTGAGGGCGAGAAGATGTGCTGCCGATGGCGCATCCTCACCGACCGCTCCCGGCTGGCTGATGAATATGGCGTGTTAGTCCTCAATCTGTTCGCCACCGAAGGCATTACTCCCGCGCAGATCGACGGGGTTGTGCTGTCGTCGGTGGTGCCGGTGCTCACCCAGGTATTCGAGGAAATGTCGGAGCGCTATCTGGATTGCAAAGCCCTGGTCTTGAGCCCATCGGCTGAGATTGGCATGAAGATCAACACCGATATCCCCGCCGAGGTGGGCTCTGACCTGGTGATGAACGCACTGGGCGCCCGCCATTTGCACGGCGCGCCGGTAATTGTGATTGGCTTTGGCACGGCGACCACGTTTGTGGCGGTTTCAGCGGAGGGCAACCTGGAAGGGGTGGCCATCGCCCCTGGCATTATGACCAGCGGCGATTCGTTGTTCCGGGCAACTTCCGCACTGCCGCAGGTGGCATTGGCCCACCCGGGGCGCGCCATCGGTAAGAACACCATCCAATCCCTGCAAGCGGGCTTCATCTTTGGCTTCGCCGGGCTGGTGGAGGGGCTGGTGGCTCGCTTCCAGGCCGAGTTGGGTGGCGGGGCCAAGGTGGTGGCAACCGGCGGGCTGGCCAAACTCATCGCCCCCGAAACAAAGGTTATCCAGGCCGTGGAGGACGAGTTGCCCTTGTTCGGCCTGCGGTTATTCTACGAGATGAATCAAGGCAAGTAACGAACATTTCTGAATTAACATCAATGCCCGGGCGAAGCCCGGGCATTGATGTTAATTCAGAAATGTTTTAGTCGCAGGTCTGGAAGGCCAACAAGTGGCTTTCCAACGAGGCTTTTTGCAAGCTCTCATACACCCGCAACAGGTCAGTGTGTGTGGTGAGCGGCATTAGCTTGTCGTAAAGGGCCGCGTCGGCGATCTCAGCAGTCACACCCGCCTGGCAGGCTTCCGTCACGCTGGCGAAGGCCGGCGCGCTGGTCAA
>JAEXTI010000011.1 GCA_023406965.1 Chloroflexota bacterium | reverse complement strand
AGATGCGACCGAGCTGGGGCGTTTCGGTGATGGCTTCGATGCGTTCGCGGGCCATCATTTCGCTGGTCTTGTCGGTTGCGGCGATGAAGACGGTGCCGTCATCGTTGATATCGATCTTGGTGTTGGTCTCTTCCTGCAGGGCGCGGATGTTCTTGCCGCCGGGGCCGATGATGGCGCCGATTTTGTCAATCGGGATTTTCACAATGGTGATGCGCGGGACGTGCGGTTTGAGCTCGGGGCGCGGGGCGGGCAGGACCGCCAGCATCTTATCGAGGATGCTCAAGCGAGCGGTGCGAGCCTGGGCCAGGGCCTTGGACATAATCTCGGAGGTCAAGCCTTTGATCTTAATGTCCATCTGCAGGGCGGTGATGCCCGCGGTGGTTCCGGCAACCTTGAAGTCCATGTCACCCAGGTGGTCTTCGAGACCCTGGATGTCGGTGAGGATGGCGTACTTGTCGGCTTCTTTGATCAAACCCATTGCCACGCCGGCCACGGGGGCCTTGATCGGCACACCGGTGTCCATGAGGGCCAGGGTGGAACCGCAGACAGAGCCCATTGAGGAGGAGCCGTTGGAAGACAGAACCTCAGAAACCAGGCGCAGGGTGTAGGGGAAGACCTCTTCGGAGGGGATGACGGGCTCGAGCGCGCGCTCGGCCAGGGCGCCGTGACCAATCTCGCGGCGGGACTGCCCGCGGAGCATTTTGACCTCGCCGGTGGAATAAGGCGGGAAGTTGTAGTGGTGCATGTACCGCTTGGTCTCGGTGGGAGACAGGTTGTCCAGCTCCTGGGCTTCCTTGGGGGTGCCGAGGGTGGCCATGGTGAGCACCTGGGTCTCGCCGCGGGTGAACAGGCCGGAGCCATGGGCGCGGGGGCTGTTGCCGACTTCGCACCAGATGGGGCGAATTTCGGTGGTGCTGCGGCCATCGGGGCGCAGGCCGCGATCCAAAATGCGCTCGCGAACAACCTTCTTATAGGCTTCTTCGAAGGCTACTTTGACCGCGTCAACCTTGGCGGCGTCTTCACCGCCCATCTCGGCGACCAGTTCGGCCTCCAGAGCGTCGACGGCCGCGTAGAGGGCAGCTTTGTCATGCGGCGCATCCAGGGCGGCATTCAAACCGGGGGCGGCGCGCTGAACCACTTCGTTCAACAGTGTTTCGTCGACGGGGAAGGTGGGAACTACGCGCTTGGGCTTGCCAACCTCGGTAACCATCTGCTCCTGAACGTCGATCATGGGCTGAAGGGACTGGTGTCCAAACTCGAGGGCCTTGACCATCACGTCTTCGGGGAGTTCGCTGGCGCCGCATTCGACCATCAGGATGGCGTCACGGGTACCGGCAATGCGCAGGTCGAGATCGGAGACTTCCATCTCGGAGAAGGTGGGGTTGGCAATGAATTTGCCTGCCACCCGCCCAATGCGAACGGCGCCCACGGGGCCGGCCCAGGGAATGTCGGAGATCATCAAGGCGGCAGACGCGGCGTTGATGGCCAGGATGTCGAGGGGATTCTCCTGATCGGCAGACAGGGAGAACATGATCACCTGGACTTCGTTGCGGATAGACTGATCGAACAGGGGGCGCAGGGGACGGTCGGTCAGGCGCGCGGTGAGGATGGCCTCTGTGGAGGGGCGACCTTCGCGGCGGAAGAAGGAACCGGGGATGCGTCCACCGGCGTACATGCGCTCTTCGTATTCCACGGTGAGCGGGAAGAAGCCCGCGTTTTCACGGGGCTGGGGCGCCATGGTGGCAGCCGCAAAAACCATTGAATCGCCCAGGCGAATGGTGACCGCGCCACCAGCCTGACCGGCGAGTTTGCCCGTCTCGAGTTCGATGATGCGATCACCGACGACGGTATTAAATTGTTTACCATTTTTTTCCATGGTAGTTCCTTTTTGCAACCCACCTGATCAGGGACTGAAAGCTGAGGAGGAATCTGTTCCTCGTCAAGTTTCAATTCCCAACCGATGGGTGCGGTGAGATTAAATCCCCGCAAAAAAAGAGTAGATGGCCCGGATTGCGCCATCTACTCTCGCGGGGTTGATACCTATGATTTTTTCCGCAAGTTCAGTTGTTCGGCGAGAGCCAGGAAGCGGCCGTAGTCCTCGCGGCGTAAGTATGCCAGCAACCGGCGGCGCTGGCCGACCAGCTTGAGCAGACCCCGGCGGGAGGATTCGTCGTGCTTGTTCTCGCGCAAGTGCTGAGTGAGCTGAAGAATGCGCGTGGTGAGCAGTGCAACTTGCACTTCCGGTGAGCCGGTATCGCTTTCGTGGCGGCGATACTGGCCGATCATTGCGTCTTTTTGTTCTTTGGTAAGGGACATGTGACATCTGCCTTTCAAAAATAATAGATTTTGCGCAGGTCTCCATACAGGCAGCTTTCACCGCCTGAAGGGCCAGTCAGTGGAGGAAATTATACCATATTAGTGGGGAATTGCAAGCCTAGGGTGTGTCTTCGGGTTCGGCGCGCGGGCGCAGTGCGGCGCGCAAGGAGTCTTGCTGGTTGGGCGGGAAGAGCGGCAGCACCCGGCGGCACAAACGGGACAGGTCGGGGTTGGCGCCTCCGCCGGCAACCTGGCGGATGAAGAAGGCAGTTTCGGATGGCGAGCGCTCGGCCAGGGCTTGAAGCGCTTCTTGCAGATCGTTGAACAGCGCCGGGGCGGGCTTGCGCAGCAGCGGGGACAGCAGGTCGAAAATCGGGGGCAGGTTGTGGAAATTCTCGTCGTGGATGAGCGGTAGAAGTGCCCGCAGGCCGATGGATTGAGTCGCGACGCGCGGCGCCGAAAACCATTCGCGCACCAGGTCGATGAGCGCATCGGGGCCTTCGCGACGCAGGCGAACGGTGCCACGGGTGAGGATGAGTTCCAGCGCCTCGCGGTTGGCTTCTGGAACAGCCCAGCGCTGCAAGCGCTCTAACACGCCTTCGGCCTGGCTGAGGTGGACTTGCCCCAACATGAGGGCTGCCAGGGCGCGTTGCTCCAGGTAATCGCTTTGCCACAGCAGGTCGGTGATAGATAGCGCCGAGGCCGGGTCACGATGGGTGGCAGCGATGAGTTCAATCTCCAACTGGCGGATGACCAATGGAGGAAGATGATAGCTGGGCAGGAGCGGCCTGGATGGCACTTCCTGCCCAGCTCGGTAGGCATGGTTGGTGTACAGCTCCAGCAAGGTGGTCAAGGAGCGGCGAAATTCGCCCGCCTGGTCGAATTGGCTGACCACACGGGCGATTTGTTCGCGCAAATGACTTAGTTCAACCGCTGGCACCGGATCGACTTAATAAGCGCGGGCGAAGTAGACTTTTTCGGTGGCGGGTTGCCCGCAGATGGCGCATTTGCCTGTTCCACCGGGTTGATCGAGAGGCAGGCAGCGGGTGGTGGCTTTGGTGTCCTCTTTGACCTTGGCTTCACATTCGGCGCTGCCGCACCACCAGGAGAGAGCCCAACCGTTCTGCACGGCTTCGGTCAGTTCCTGGTAATCTTTGGCGTCATAGATGTGCTCGTCGCGGAAAGCGGTGGCGCGGGCCAGGAGGGCGGCCTGGATTTCGTCCAGCAGGGCGGCAACGGTGTGTTCGAGGCCATCCTGCGAGACAAAGGTCTTGCCGGCTTTGCCGGGCTGGTCGCGCCGGGCCAGGGCCACGCTGTTCTTTTCCACGTCTTTGGGGCCAATCTCGACACGCAGAGGCACGCCGCGCATTTCCCATTCGTGGTACTTGAAGCCAGGGGTCAGACCGTCGCGGTCATCCACGTGGACGCGGAAGGCAGCCAGCTTCTGGCGAACCTGCTCAACGACGGGCATGACCAGTGAACGCTCGGCGTCGTCCCGGTAAATGGGCACGATTACGAGCTGCTTGGGGGCCAGGCGAGGAGGCAGAATGAGGCCCTGGTCGTCGCCGTGGGTCATGATGATGGCGCCGACGAAGCGGGTGGAAAGCCCCCACGAGGTGGTGTAAGCGTACTGCAACTCGTTGTTCCAATCGAGGAACTTGATGTCGAAGGCTTTGGCGAAGTTCTGCCCGAAGTAGTGGGAGGTGCCCGATTGCAAGGCGCGCGTGTCGCGCATCATGCCTTCGATGGTCCACGAGCTGACCGCGCCGGCAAACTTCTCGGTCTGGCTCTTCCGCCCGCGGATGACGGGCACGGCGCCTTCGTTGACGGCGAAGTCGTGGTAAGTGTCCAGCATGCGGCGGGTTTCTTCCATCGCTTCCTTGTCAGTGGAATGGACGGTGTGGCCTTCCTGCCAGTAGAACTCCAGGGTGCGAAGGAACATGCGGGTGCGCATCTCCCAACGAACGACGTTGCCCCACTGGTTGATGAGAATGGGCAGATCGCGATAGGATTTGACCCACTTGGAGTACATGTAGCCGATGATGGTTTCGGAGGTGGGGCGCACCACCAGGGGCTCTTCGAGCAGTTCGCCGCCGCCGTGGGTGACGACAGCCAGTTCTGGCGCGAAGCCTTCGACGTGTTCTTTTTCTTTTTCCAGAAAGCTCATGGGGATGAGCAGGGGGAAGGCGGCGTTGACATGCCCGCTGGCTTTGAAGCGCTTGTCGAGCGAAGCCTGGATGTTTTCCCAAAGTGCCCAACCATAGGGACGCACCACCATGCAACCGCGCACGGGGGCGTAATCGGCCAGTTCGGCTTTTTGAACGATCTGGTTATACCATTCAGAGAAATTCTCAGATTGAGGGGTGAGTTTATCTTCGGCCATTTTTCCTCTACGAAAAATTATTGATTGAAGTCAGTTTATTGAATTAAGCGCACGGCTTCTTCGATGCCGGAAGCAAACTGAAGAAAAGCGCGGTGATTTTCGGCAAAGTATTCGCTCTGGGCGGTATACAGCCCGGCGAAGGTATCCCGCCAGCCCTGGCCGATCAGGACCAGCGGGCGACGCGGGGCGGCCTGGACGGCCATCCGGTTCCACAGGAGGGTGATCTCCGCCAGCGTGCCGATTCCACCGGGTAGGGCCAGGGCGGCGTCGCAGCCATCCATGAGGGCCACCATGCGCACCTCGAGGGTGGGGGTGAGGCGCTGCTCGGCAACCCAGGGGTTAGCCTGAATGGGGCGCCAGGATTCAATCTCGGCGCAGGTGACCCCGATGACATGCGCGCCGGCTTCGGCAGCTCCGCGCGAAACCGCTTCCATGGTGCCCATATAGCCGCCCGTCAGCACGGTGTGGCCGGCCTGGCCAAGGAGAAATCCCAGGCGGCGGGCTTCTTCATAAGCGGGGGTGTTGGGCAGAGGGGCGGCGCTGCCAAAAACGGTGATGTTCATGCGTTGGGTTCCTCAGGTCGGGTGGAGTCGTCCCAGGTGCGGGTGTAGTTCACCGCCAGTTTATCCAGGATGGCTTTTTCCAGGTCTATGTTCATGACGCTGGCCAACTGCAATAAGTAAAGGGCCACATCGGCCAATTCTCCGGCCAGTTCGGCGCGGTCGACCTGGGTTTCATTCCATTGGAAGTGCTCGAGCACCTCGCTGCTTTCGAGGTTGAGCGAGATGGCCAGGTTGCGCGGCGTTTGGGGGCGCGGGCTGGCGGGCTCGTACCAGCCTTTGCTGCGCACGAAGCGGTGCATTTCTTGGGTGAGCTGATTGATATCCATACCAGGTAGGCTCCAGACACCCCATTATACCGTAAAGGCGGGCGAACTTTAGGGGTCTGATTGATGGTCATTGGGTATCGGCGTGGTGAGATCTTGCCGTAGTGACCCAAAAGAAACCTGATATATAATTGTGTAATCGCTGTGGAGGGTATCATTGAAACCAATCATTAAATGGATAGTCGTAGTATTGGTGGCTTTGGCGATTTGCGGGATTTTCCTACTCGTCGCCATTCAGGTGAATCGGGTGATGGAGTATCCCGATTTTTTGGTTTACTGGGCAGCCGGCAAATTGATTGGACAGGGCCAAAGCCCTTTTGTAGCTGAGGTTTTTAAAGTCCTCATGGGTGAATTGAATTGGTCTTTTGCTTACCCAATGGTTACGGGGATTTTCTTTGTTCCTTGGGGACTGATGCCTTACAGGCTTGCTTATTTAACGTGGATCTTCCTGAGCATGGTGTTAATCCTAAGTTCGGTTTTGCTGCTTGTTCGTGCTTCAAAAATTAATAACCCTTACCCTTACTTGCTCCCCATCATCGCCGGAGTGGCTACTTTTCGGCCTGTCATTGTGGCTATCAGGAACGGGCAAATTGTTCCATTTCTCCTTTTTGCGCTGGTGCTCACGATTTTCTTCTTTCAAAAAGACAAGCCAATCTTATCTGGGGTCATGTGCAGTGTTCTAATTTTTAAGCCCTCCATCGGTCTTCCTATCATGGGATTGATTGCACTTTGGTATTTGGTGAACCGGCAGTACAAGGCTTTTATTGCGCTGGGACTGGGGTCAATCTTCTTGTTCTCGGTAGGATTCTTGATAGAACCACAATGGATTCGGCAAGTCCTTTCCTATGAGGGCAACCAGACGATCATCGGACGCTTCCGATTTTGCCCGACATTTTGGGGGTTGGCAAACCTCGCCTGTTCCGATCGCATGACCTGTGTTTATACCGTTGGGACAATTTTGTCGCTGGCGGCATTGGGCGTTTTTGGTTTTGCCCTTTTTACAAGGAGAACCGATATATTTTCGGTGGCCAGCCTGGCGGCATCGATTTCTTTATTAATTTCTCCATACGCCTGGACTTACGAACATGTGCTTCTGGTTGTACCAATTCTTTTTATTTTTGGCGCACTGGTTCATCGGAGCGCTCCCTTTATCGTCAGCGCTCTGATCTTTCTGTTGTTCAGCATCCTATCTATCATTCTATTGTTTGTTGGCGTCGAGATCAGCCTGGATATGTGGAGTGGTTTCTTGCCTCTGACGTGCTTTGTCGGTACATTGTTGCTTACCTGGCGAGGTACCACCATTGACATTCGTGGTGGCATTACATAAAAAAACCGTGCGGTTGGAAACTCCAACCGCACGGTAAAAGCTTTACCCGAAGAGGGCTATTCTTCCTTCTTCTCTTTCTGGTGCGCGGCGATGATTTCCTGCGTCAGATGGGCGGGAACGACCTCGTAGTGGTCGAACTGCATGGTGAAGAAGCCGCGACCGCCGGTCATGGAGCGGAGTTGGGTGGTGTAGCGCAGCATTTCGGCCAGAGGCACGTGGGCGTTTACAATGGAACGGCCCTTCTCGCTGTTCATGCCCTGAACGCGCGCGCGGCGGGTGTTCAGGTCGCCCAGAACGT
>JAEXTI010000553.1 GCA_023406965.1 Chloroflexota bacterium | reverse complement strand
CCGCGCGGGTCTGCCCCAGGTAATTCCAGGCTGTGTTTTCTTCGCTCTCCCCAATCCAGGTGTCGTAGTTGGGGCTGAACCACGCGCCGGGGAACAGGTCTTCGATCACGCGCTGCTCGGGGAACTTCTCCAGGTACTCCGAGGGAGTGATGGTTTCAATCCCCTCTGTCTCCGAGAACAGGCGGTACATCTCGCTGAGGAAGTCGATGGCGTCGTTATCGTAATTCTCCCAGGCGTTTTCCCCGTCCAGGATGATGCTAACCACGTGCGGCCCCTCGGCGCCTTCCTCCTGCAACTGCGCGCGGATGTTCTCCAGGCGGCGCATCAAATCCTCGGCCCCGGCTTTGCCGGTCATGCCCGAGTAGTTGAAGCCAATCTGGTCCGAGATCACCCCGTCGCGGAAGAACACCGCCATCTGGTTTCCCGCCCGGTCCTTGACGTAGTAGGGCCGGTACAGAGCATCCGCTTCCTGCACGGTTTCCTGCCCGTCGCGGGTGAAGCTGCCCAATCCCAACGACTTGGCCAGCACCGGCTCGCCGGTCGCCATCCATTGATAGCCCGCATCGATGATGAATGGCACCACCAACTGCGCCACCGAGCCTTCTCCGGGCCACAACCCGCGCGGGGCCTGTCCAAAGATATCCTCGTAGATTTCCACGCTCTTATCCAAATGCACCACCGCATCCGCCGGGTACATAAACGGGTCGGGCAGTTCAGATGCAGGGTTGCCCACCTGCTGCAAGGCCGTGTTGGTGATCAGCGGCAAGATGGGATGCGCGTAGGGTGTGGTGATGACTTCGATCTGCCCGGCTTGCTGCATCTCGGCGTGCAGGGGCAGGATTTCCCCCATCACCTGCAAGACGTGGTCGAACACAATCTGCTTGTCTTCTTCGCTAAAGCCCTCGCCCTTGTCTACCAGGGCATTCAAAGGTTTGTCCGCCAAAATACTGGGGTCAAACCAGGCCAAATTGAACCAGATTTGCAAATCGCGGTAATCCTGCTCGGTGAACGTTTCCAGAGCCTTGTTGATCGAGGCCGCGTCGCCGTTGCCGCGTTTGTCCAGCAATTCTTGATAGCGCGGGTAGCGCGCCAGAATCTTTTTCCAGTTCACGTCAAAGAAGCGCTCCAGGATAAAGCGCTGTTCTTCTTCGGTCAGCTCGGCGGCAGGCTTTTCAGCCATCACCCAATACAGATCTTTGGCTCCGTTCTCGAGAAAATCCTGGATCTGGCGGATGAGCACCGGTGTGAAATTGAAGGTCACATGCATATCCGGGTATTGGCGCACCAGCGCTCCCATGTCGTAGTAATCTTTGGTGCCGTGCACGCGCACCCAGGGCCGGGTATAGACCCCGTTGTCGTCTTTATAATACAGCGGCTGGTGCTGGTGCCAGACCAGGTTCACATACAGCGTCTCGTCCATAGCCGCGGCAGTGGGCGTGGTGGCAGCCGCCTCGGTAGGTTTTGCCGTGGCGCTGGGAACAGCGGTCGGCTCTGCCGTGGGCGTGGGGGTTCCCTGGCAGGCGGTTAATATCAGCGACAAAACGACTAACAACTGGAACATCCACCCGATTCGTTTCATTTCAAAATCCCTCCGCTGTTCCCCCTCCGCATTCATCTCGCCGAAATTGGTTTTCATAATAAGGGCTGTACAAACCCTGCCCTGATAATTATAACTCAGGTCATCAGACGGCTTTTCCTGTATAATACCGCGTATGACCAACTCCTGGCGACTCCTCACCCACCCTCCCGCCCTTGGCGCGTGGAACATGGCCGTCGACGAAGCCATCCTCGAGGTGGCAGGGCGCGGTGACTCGCCCCCTACCTTGCGCCTCTACGCATGGACCCCGGCCTGCCTTTCTCTTGGCTATGCGCAAAACGCCGCCGACGTGGACCATGCCGCACTGGCGCAAGCCGGTTGGGTTCTCGTCCGCCGCCCCACCGGCGGGCGCGCCGTCCTGCATACCGCCGAGCTGACTAATTCCGTCATCGCTCCCCTCAAAGAGCCCATTGTCGCCGGTACCATCCTTGAATCCTACAGCCGCCTTTCCAAGGCCCTCCTGGCGGCCCTGGAACTGCTCGGCCTGCCCGCCCGCGCCGACAAGGAATATCTGGACCCTGGGCAAGCCAAGACCAACGGCCCGGTCTGCTTCGAGGTGCCCTCCAATTACGAAATTACCGTCTCCGGGAAGAAGCTCATCGGCAGCGCTCAGGCTCGCCGCCTGGGAGGCGTGCTCCAGCACGGCTCGCTGCCCCTCTATGGCGACCTGACCCGCATCACCCGCGTGTTGGGTTATCCAGATGAGGCTGCTCGCCAGCAAGCCGCCGAGCGCCTCCTCGAACACGCCACCACCGCCGAAGCCACACTCGGTTACCCCCTGGAATGGGAAAGCGCGGCCCATGCCTTTGCCCGCGCTTTCAAGAACACATTTAATATCGAGCTGGTTCCGGGCGAGTTGACCCCTGCCGAACAGCAGCGCACCGCCGAACTCTCTGTAGAAAAATACGCCAACCCCGAGTGGTTGATGCGGTTATGAGCTGTTTCTCACCTCTCCCGGAGGGAGCGCGCAGCATGCCCTTGGCAGAGGTCGCGCCGTGCTTCCCTGGCATTGCCCGTGGGCAAGTGTGACGGCGCGGGTGAGGGTGGAAACATTAGTTTTGAAGTTCAGGCATTAGAGTGAAAAAGTCGTAAAGTGAATTGGTGCTTTACCTCTGCTGATGCTCGTAAAAAGCTAATAGATCCTCACCCCAGGATCACGGTTCATTGACTTATGGCTTTGAATTCCCAAGTTGTTCCTTCACTTCAGGATACAAGTTTTCGATGCGTTGTAGAAACTGCTCTTTGTTTCGTATCACTTCTTCCGTCAGATGATAGTACCAATTAGCATAATCCTGAAGAGTTTTGATCGCTTGCTTCATTTCCTCAGTTGGAGCTTGTCCGGCAATCAGCATTCTCCATTTCTTCGTAAGTTGTCTTTTCCCTGAAGGGGATTGCGGGTTGGTTATTCTTAACTGAGTGATAACTTCATTTTCCATATTTTTATGAGCTAATGGTAGAGGTTCCATTACTTCTATTAATGCAATTGCTTGTTCTCGCAATTCTGCATCTTCAAAATTTTCAAGATTGGTCCGTAGAAAAGAAACACTTCCTTCGAACTCACGTTCACCATACTCTGTGGTAGGAAAACAGGAGAAGTGGCCGAGAAGAGCATCAAGACTTTGCACAAATTGATGCCAATATAAATAATAGTCTGTTGTGCTGACTTCGATTGCTTGGCCCTGTACGAATATGGTTGGCATAATACGATTATAGCCACCTTGAAAAACACAGCAACAATTATTCGTTAGGATAGAGGCAGAACGGCTCACTTAATGTAAAAGCCCGAAGCCAGAAGTTAGGGATAAGGGCAAGGAATCATTCTTTCACAAACACCACATCTCCAAAGCCCAACCCGCGCAGCAAGCGCCCCAGATAATTCTCGGCATTTTGCCGCGCCAGGTCCAAAATCCCGTCCTCCACGGCCGCCTTGAGGATTTCATTCTCGGCTGCCTCGCGTGCCGTCTTCTCCAGGTTCACATCCCCCTTGGTCAACAAGCCCGTCTCGCGGTCATACACATACGATTTCTCATTATCCAGGGCCGCGATGAACACTTCCGGCTCCGGCAAGCGCACGTACACGATGGTATCCTTAATCCACAGGTCTTCCGGCATCATTTTTTCCAGGTCCACGCCCCCAATGACCACCCCGTGCCCCACAAACAGCAGCCGGTCGCCAAACAAAAAGCCCAACTCGTTCTGCCCAATCTCAGCCGTGATCACCTTCTCCACGCTGTATTGGATGGTTTCCAGCCGGGCCAGCGAGCGCACCTCCTGGATGATGGTGATCGGGTCCGGTATGACCGTCGGCGTGGGATTCATAAATTCCGCCACCTTGGTCTGCACGGTCTGGTTGGCCTGTTCAAACGGCTGCACGGCGGCTTTCACCGTGTTTTCCATCATCGTCTTCACCAAAAAGATCATGCCAACGCCGATGATCGCCAGCAACACCAGCGAGCCAATCAACAACGCGCCTTTCCTTCGATCCATGATTGCTACTCCTTTCCCTACTTATTGATTATAATCCATTCCATTGAAACACTCTTCTGACCCCATCGTTACTCATCCGGCAGCCACGCGCAGCCGAAGGCAGCCTATCCTCCGGGCTTTTGCGGCCTTGCTCTTGTGCATGGCGCTGCTCAGCGGCTGCCTGGGCGAAGACCCCGAAGTCGGTCCCGAACCGGCCTACACCCCCACGCCCACCCCCACGCTCACTCCGACGGTCACCCCGCACCCCCTGGGCAGTCCAGGCAACCCGCTCATCCTGACAGTGGTCACCGGCACAGCCCCCGATTCCTTCGTGCCCAGCCAGGATCTAGCCGCCCAACTCACCAGCCTCACCGGGCTCACCGTCACCGCCCGTAAATTCGCCACCTACGACGACGTTCTCCTCAACCTGTCCAATGGCGATGCCCACATCACCTGGATGCCGCCGCTCACCTATCTGCTGGCTGCCCGGCGCGGCATTGCCGAAGCCGCCCTACTCACCAACCACTTCGGCGTCTATCTTTACGGAACCCAGGTCATGGCCCACACGGCTTCTGGGTTCACCCCCTACTACGACCCGATTAGCGGTAACAACACCGCCGAACCCGCCGTGGCCCTGGCCCAACTGGCCGGCAAGCGTCCCTGTTATGTCGACCCCGGCTCCACCGCCGGCTACGTGGTCCCCGCCGGGCTGCTGGCTAACGCCCAGGTGCCCGTCTTGGAACCCGCCTTCGTCCAAAGCCACCCCGCCGTGGTTCGGGCACTGTATATCCAGGGCGTGTGCGACTTCGGCGCTACCTTCTCTATCTCCGGCGACCCGCGCACCTCGGATAGCGTCCTCCGCGATCTGCTGGACGCCCAAAACCGCGTCGTCATCCTCTACCAGAGTGACGCGGTCATCCCCAACCTCAACCTCTCCTACCTCTCCGGCATGCCCGAAGAGATGCGTTACAGCCTGACCACCGCTTTTCTCGACCTTGCCGGAACCCCGGCAGGCCGCGACTTGCTCACTGCGTCGGCAGGCGAATATCAAGTGGAAGCCCTGCGCGCCATCGACGACACCACCTACGATCCGCTGCGCCAATTGGTTGAGGCCATCGATCTAAACCTGGGACAACTGATCGGCAAGTAAGCCGTTCCCCCAGGCGCATTTCAACCTTTGCCTATGTTTAAAAAATTCATAAAAATGATCTGGAATCTGTTCTGGTACGTTACCATCGCCGCGATCTTGATCTTTGGCATCCCGCGCCTGGTCACCTTGCTCTACGCTGCCCCGCGCACCTATTCGCTGGATGATGCGCCTTCCGCGCCCGCCGCTGTGGTCTTTGGCGCGGGCCTCTATCGCGATGGTTCCCCCACCCCCGTCCTGCGCGACCGGGTGGCTACCGCCGCCCAGTTGTACTTTGCCGGGAAGGTAGAAAAGATCCTCATGAGCGGCGACAACCGCTTCGTCGATTACAACGAGCCTGCCGCCATGCTCAACTACGCTGTCGAGCTGGGCGTTCCCGCCGAAGACATCGTCCTCGATTACGCCGGTCGCCGCACTTACGATACCTGCTACCGCGCCGGAGCTATCTTTGGGCTGGATAACGTTATCCTGGTCACTCAAAAGTTCCACCTACCCCGGGCCGTCTTCCTGTGCAACCAGATGGGCATCCACGCCGTGGGCGTCGATGCAGACCGCCGCGTCTATTGGCGCAGTTCCCGCGTCATCTGGAACATCCGCGAAACCCCCGCCACGTTGGTCGCCCTGGTAGAAGCCTGGGTGACCAAACCGCTGCCCGTGTTGGGCAATTTCGAGCCCATTTTCCCATCTGACGATACCGTCCGCTCCGAATAAACTAGAGCGGTGGCATTAATCTTGCATCTTACCCCAATGGAGGATCGATGGATCGCAACCAGGCTTTAGCAATCGTTCAAGAATACATCCAGGCTCCCGGGCTGATCAACCACATGCTCTGCGTGGAAGCCGCCATGCGCTTTTACGCCGAGAAACTCGGCCAGGATGTCGAGTTGTGGGGCATCACCGGGCTGCTGCACGACTTTGATTGGGAAATTCACCCCACGCTGGAAGGGCATCCCCTCGCAGGCGCGCCCATCTTGCGCGAGCGCGGCGTTTCCGAAGAAATCATCCGCGCCATTCTCTCCCACGGGCAATGCGGCGTGGAGCGCGTCTCCGTCATGGAAAAAGCTCTCATGGCCTGTGATGAAATCACCGGCTTGATCACCGCCGTAGCCCTGGTGCGCCCTTCTCGCTCCCTGTACGATCTCACCGCTTCCTCCGTCAAAAAGAAATGGAAGGACAAAGCCTTTGCCGCCGGGACCAATCGCGAGGAAATGGCCGAAGCGGCAGCCGATTTTGGGGTGGAACTGTGGGAGCACGTTGATAACGTGATCCTTGCCATGCGCCGCATCGCCCCTCAACTCGGCCTCGAGGGCAACCTACCCCCGGCATGAATCTCAACGGACGTGGCTTCTACATCTGGAAAATCCAAAACTGCGAGGGCGGTGACCCTGAACGCATCGCCGAAACCGCCCTGCAGGCTCGCCTCAGCCACGTTCTGATCAAAGTCGCCGATTGGTACCAACCCTATAACGTTACCCCCTCCGGCGTCGATCTTGTACCTCCGTTAGTCAAAGCGCTGCGCTCGCGAGGCATTCAGGCCTGGGGCTGGCAGTATATCTACGGCTCCGAACCTGCCCGCGAGGCCCAAATGGCTGTTCGCCGCATCCAGGCCCTGGATTTGGATGGCTTTGTCATCGACGCGGAAATCGAATACGAGCAGCCCCGCCGCTCCGAAGCCGCGAAACGTTACTGTGGCGACCTACGCGCCGCTATTCCGTCGTTGCCCATTGCGCTTTCCACCTTCCGCTTCCCCACCCTCCACATGGCTCTGCCCTGGAGAGTGTTCCTCGAGCACGTTGACTTTTCCATGCCCCAGGTTTACTGGGAAAAATCCCACAACCCCGGCGACCAGCTCAAGCGCACCGTGCGCGAGTACCGCAACCTGACCCCCGTCCGGCCCATCTTCCCCACCGGCGCGGCCTATAAATGGGGCGGCTGGAAGCCCACTACTGCCGACCTGACCGAATACCTGCGCACGGTCGAAGAGATCGGCCTGCCGGGAACCAACTTCTGGGTGTGGGAACAGTGCCGCCGCGATCTGCCCGAGTTCTGGGAGATCATCGCCCAACCCGGGCTGCCCGAGCCGGAAAAGCCCCCCGCGCCGCCCAAGGACCTGCTCGAGCAGTACTTCGACGCATTGAACGCCCGTGATTTTCCTGCCCTGGCTGCCCTCTACCACCCCAAGGCCGTACACATCACCGCCGAGCGCACCCTCCAAGGCCCTCTATCCATCCGCTCCTGGGCCAACCAATGGCTTGACCAGCAGTTTCCCAATGCGCGCTTCGCCCTCACCGGCCAAACCAAAACCCTCTTTGGTCGCTCTTTCACCTGGAAGGCTGATTCAGACAAAGCCAAAATCCCCCAGGGCCGGGATACCATCACCCTGCTGGACGAGAAAATCCTCTACCATTACAGCGCATTCAAAATTGGGTAACGTCAATTCGGGTGTAGGGGCAATTCATGAATTGCCACCACAAACGAGACCCTAAGGGTTTTCCGAAACCCTTAGGGTCTTCTTGTAGCATCTATTTTTTCGGCTTCGCCGCCGGTTTCTTGGCTGTCGGGGTGCTTGTCGCCGGTTTCTTTTCCGAAGCAGCAGGCTTCTTAGCTGTTGCCGTGCTGGTCGCTGGTTTCTTTGCTGCTGAAGCGCCACCGGCTGGTTTCGCCGCCGGGGTAGCTTTGGCGGGGGTCGTTGCCCGACTGCTCTCGGCAGGTTTCTTCGCGGCAGTTTTAGCCGCCGGAGTTGTCTTGGCGGGTGTCGCAGCGGTGGCTTTGCCCCGCGTGCCGGTTGCAGCGGGCTTCGCCGCGGCGGGCGAGCTTTTCTTCTCAGCAGGCTTCTTTGCCGCCGGAGCAGCCGCTGCAGCGGTCTTCTTTACCCCCGGCAGAACCTCCGCCGTAGCCGCCTTGCGCGTCCGCATGGCAGGAGCCGCGGCAGGAGCTTCCGCCGGAGTCGTTTTCTTAGCGCGGGCCGGTTTGGCTTCTGCTGGAGTCGCCGCCGTCGAAGGTTTGGCCCGGCTGCTTTTTGCCGGGGCCGCCGCTGCAGGCGCAGCCGCTTTCACCTTTCGGGCAGGTTTCTCGGCTGCCGCCGGGGCCGCCGTCTTCTTCGCGCGGGTCGGGGTGGCAGTCTCCGCCGCAGCAGGGGCTACTTTGCTCTTAGCCGCTGCTCCGCGCGCGGGTTTAGAGTCTGACTCCAGCCCAGGCAGTGCTACTTGCGCCACCGACTCTTTCACCCGCGGCGCTTTATCTTCCGTCGAGCGGGCCGTCTTGAATACAGGCACCGGGGTGAATCCCACCACCGAGTCGCCGCCCTTCACCGGCACCAGTTCGGTGCCCTTGGCCCCGCGCTTGCCGGCCGGAACGTCTCCAATCTTCACGTTCCGCGCCGCCAGCTTCTCCAGGTGCAGCAAACCACCGTCTGAGGCCTTTCCGATCATCGCCGCCACCACCTGCACGCCCAAAGGCGGCTTGCAAGCAATCACGCCCTGCCCGTAACGACCTTGCAGCGGGAATTCCGCCGCGGCGGTGCGCCAGGCTTTTCCGTCCGAAGCCACCCACATCACATCCGCTTTGGCATCCCAGCGCACCAGGGCAGCCACGGCGTCCACATTGCCCAGCTTGACACCCATCACCCCCGCCGCCACCAGGCCCATTGGCCGCACCTCGTCTTCCGAGAAGCGAATCCCCATGCCTTGCGTGGTGAACAAGCCGATTTCCGCTTTTCCATCCGTCACCAGCACGTCCAGCAAGGCATCCTCGGCGTTCACTTTTGCCAGGGTAAACGTCTGTGACGAAGGCCCAGGCAGCTCACTGACTGCCGATTTCTTCAACATGCCCTGGCGAGTTACTGTCAGGATAAAGCCTTCACTGTTGGCAGTGGGCACCGTGAACATCGCCGCCAGATAGTCATCTTCGCTCAGCGCGCTGGCCTTATTCAGCCTAACCCCTTCGGCAAAGCTCTGCACCTCGGGAAGCGTGTGCACTGTAACTGCCGAAGCCTGACCCTGGCGGTTGACCAGGTACAGGGTTTCGTGCGTATTGGTGCGCAGCAAACGCAGCGGAGCATCCCGCCCAGCAATGCGCGGCAGTTCGTCGCCCACCGTGCGCCCAATCAACCCGTCCATGGTCACGCCCACCCACACTGTCTCAGCGGGGGTCATATCGGTAGTAGTTAACAAACTGGCAGCCGAATCGCCTTCCTTAAGGGCAAAGATTTGCGTCCGGCGCCGGTCATCATAGGCTGCCTTCATGGCGACCAATTCTTCTTCCACCACCGCGCGCATCTTCTTGGGCGATTTCAACAAGGCTTCCAGTTCTTTGATCTGTGCCTGCAATTCCTTGTACTCGTCTTCGATCTTCTTGCGTTCCAGGGAAGCCAAACGCCGCAACTGCATATCCAAAATCGACTGAGCCTGGATTTCGCTCAATTTGAAGCGTTTGATCAGCCGTTGGCGGGCCGTCTCAACATCCGGCGCCTGGCGGATCAGGTTAATCACCTCATCCAGGTTCTTCAACGCCACGCGCAAGCCTTCCAGGATGTGCGCGCGGGCGCGAGCCTTGCTCAAATCATACTCACTGCGCCGCCGGACCACTTCCAGGCGATGCTCCAGGAACACGCGCAGAGCCTGCTTCAAGGTCAGCAAACGCGGCTCACCATCCACCAGGGCCAGCAGGGTGATACCAAAGGTGGTTTGCAAGGGCGTGCGGTGATACAGCGCGCGCAGCACATTTTCCTGATCTCCGGCCTTGCTCAGCTCAATCACCACCCGCATGCCATGCCGGTCGGACTCATCCCGCAAGTCCGAAATCCCCTCCAAATGCCCCTCGCGCACCAATTCCGCAATGCGCTCAATCAAAGTGGTTTTGTTCACCTGGTAAGGCAACTCGGTGATAATCAACCGCCCTCGCCCGCGGCCTGTATCCTCGGTGTGGACACGCCCGCGCACGGTGATCCGCCCGCGCCCGCTGCCATAAGCCGAGAGCAACCCGCCCTCCTCTTCTTGCTGCAAGATGATTCCGCCGGTGGGAAAATCGGGGCCTTTGATAAAGCGCATCAAATCCGACACATTGATGTCGTCCAGGCGTTCCCATTCCTCCA
>JAEXTI010000514.1 GCA_023406965.1 Chloroflexota bacterium | reverse complement strand
TTGGAGAAGTAGAGAAATTGCCCGCCGTTGCGCCTTTCTGGGAGGAATCCCAGGCGGTGTTCCCGGTTGGGAGGCCGGATTTCTTGAAGCCGGAAGTCATCCATGAGAACCGGATTTGGTGCGGATTCGATGAAGATGTGGAGGTGGTTCTCGTGCGGGTGGCCGAATTTATCGTCGCACACCCGGCATTGGTCCGGCTGGCCTGGCACTGCTGGTGGCGTTTGTATGAGAGCGAGGGCGAAGTTACGTTTGATGGATGGCCTGGTTTTGAGACGGCCCTGGGGGATGAGTGCGGGGTGTTCTACCTGCTGGTGGGGATCGCCGAGGTTCCACGGGTGAGAGCGCTGCACGCTGCCTGGGGTATCCCTGAAGCCGTGACCCGAGAGACGTGCCAGGAGCCGAACGCTTTTTGCTATAACCATACCCAGATGTTTGGGGGCAGGATCGGAATTGCGCGCTCAACTTTATTCTGGCTGCGGAATTATACTCGAGAGCCTTACTTCCGGTTGGGCCGGCTGGAGTTTTGGTTGAAACCGTTTGGGGAGAACATTCGCGTATTTCGACGGCGAAGCAGTGGTGAGGTGGTGGCGTTGGCCGCCGAAGGCGAGCGCTTTGATGCGCAGGGGTTCATGCCAGTGGAAAGTGCCCCGGCAGCCGAGGGAGATTGGGTGTCCACTTACCTGGAAACGCATGGACATGTTGAAGGTAATCCAATCCTACCCACCGGGCGGGCGGTCAACGTCACGCTGCGTCTGAAGACAAATGAATGGGAGCGGGTTCTGGAATTGGGTCGATGGGTTCTGGATATGCATATCCCGGCGGGTGGGAAGATGTCTCCAGATGCGGTGCGAGAGTCGATGATGACTGCCAGAGAGTTCTTCAAGAAATATTTTCCCGATAAAACGGCAGTGGGTTTCGTCTGCTGGTCATGGATTTTCAGCCCTGTGTTGGATGAAATCCTACCGGAAGAAAGCAATCTGGTGAAGAACATGCGCGAGGCGTATTTGTTCCCTTATGCATCGGACCCGGAGGATGGGCTGAATTTCGTGTTTTATCAGGACAAAATAGATCTAACCACGGCGCCTAGAAAAACCTCGGTTCAAAGAGCGTTTTTGGATTACCTGATGGCGGGAAAAACATGGCGAGCCGGGGGTATGTTTTACCTTATGGATGACCTGGACGATTACGGGCAGCAAGTCTACCGTCACAAGCGTTTGTTCACAGTCTCAAAAGGAGCGGAGGAATGAATAGACCAAAGCTGATTCGAAGCACCCCTGAACAGCAGGGCATCGCATCTCAAGCAATTCAAGCGTTCGTCGAGAAAGCTGAGGAGACGATCGTTGAATTGCACAGCTTCATGCTTTTGCGTCACGGGCGAGTGGTGGCAGAAGGTTGGTGGGGGCCTTATGCGGCCGACTTACCGCACAGACTGTACTCGCTGACCAAGAGTTTCACTTCAACGGCGGTAGGGTTGGCCGTGGCCGAGGGGAGGCTGTCTGTTGATGACAAAGTGCTCTCTTTTTTCCCCGACGATTTGCCTGCCGTGGTGGATGAAAACCTGGCGAAGATGACGGTGCGGCACTTGCTGTCAATGTCTACGGGGCATCATGAGGACAGTACCGAGCGGATGATTACGCGCTCGAATGGCAACTGGGTGAGGGGTTTCCTGGCGCTGCCGGTTGAGCACGAGCCCGGTACGCATTTTGTGTATAACAGCGGCGCATCTTATATGCTTGGCGCGATTGTGCAAAAGGTGACCGGTATGGGCATGAAAGCCTATCTCAAGCCTCGATTGTTCGAGCCGCTGGGAATCAAGACTCCACGCTGGGAGCGCTGCCCGCGGGGAATCGAGATTGGTGGGTGGGGATTGCATGTGCGCACAGAGGATATTGCACGCTTTGGCCAGATGTACCTGCAGAAAGGGTTGTGGAATGGGCAGCGGATACTGCCGGAAAGCTGGGTGATCGAGGCAACTTCTAAGCAGGTGTCCAACGGCAACGATGCGGAAAATGATTGGGCGCAAGGGTACGGCTACCAGTTCTGGCGCTGTAAACATAACAACTATCGCGGCGATGGCGCTTTTGGACAGTACTGCATTGTGATGCCAGAAAAAGATGCGGTACTGGCAATCACCAGCGGGGTGGGTGATATGCAAGCGGTGCTGAACCTGGTTTGGGAGACGCTGCTTCCAGCGCTGGGCCGTGAGGCGTTGTCCGAAAACCCAGCGGCAGCAAGCGCTTTGCAGGAAAAACTGGCGGCATTAAAGTTGGACGCGCCGCAGTATGGTAAATACAGCAGAAACGCAGCGAAGTTCTCGGGGAAAAAGTATATATTAGGAGATAACCAGTTCAAACTCAAGTCGATTACCTTTGAAATGTCCGCCGAAGATTGTAGAATGACCGTTCAACAGGGGACAAGGGCCGAGATTATCGATTGCGGGTGCGGGAACTGGAAGCAAAATGTTTCAGGACTATTCAGTAACCGTCGGGAAAAGGCGGCTGCCAGTTGTGCATGGCGATCCGACACCCAGTTAGAGGTGACATTGCGGCACTATGAGACGCCGTTTATGTACACCTTGGTGTGTGATTTTACCGAGAGCGAACTGACGCTGCGTGGCTCGGTCAACGTTTCTTTTGGGCCGCAGCAGTTCCCCGAGTTGGTGGGAAAAGCGGAATAGGAAGAAGGATTATTCTTCCAATACAAACACAGCGCGAGACAATCTCGCGCTGTGTTTGTATTGGAAGAGAGAAGGCTACGGTGTAGCGGCAGGGGGGACGTTCTGGATGCGCGGGGAAAGCCAGAGGGCCCGGTCGCCGGCGGCAGAACCGTTGGCCATGACGGTG
>JAEXTI010000461.1 GCA_023406965.1 Chloroflexota bacterium | reverse complement strand
CCGATCATGTACGCCGAGGGTTTGCCCACCCGTTCGGAGAGTTTGAGGACGACAGGGATGCAGATCAAGGCCGAGGCCTGGACAATCCCCAGCACCACCTCCAGGCGGTTGGCCATGCCCAGGTAGTAGGTCAGGTAGTAAACCATCAGCGAGGCCACCAGGTTGACCGAGATCCAGGAGAACATATAAATCCCGGCCACGTAACGGAAGGGACGGTTGCGGAAGGTGGAGAGGAAACTGCGCTTGATGTTCAACGGCTGGTTGGATGGGGCCGCAAAGCGCTCGCGAGTGTTGGCGAACAGCAGCAGGTAAGGCCCGGCGGCCAGCACCCCAAAGATCACCCCGGCGGCGAAGTAACCTGTGGCGGGGCGCTCGAAGGCTCCAGCCAGCAGGGGCACCGACACGGTGGCGATGAGCCCGCCGAGCATGCTCACGCCCATGCGCCAACCGTTCAGGCTGGTGCGCTCGTCGTAGTCGTCGGTCAGGTCGGGGACCAGCGCGCCGTAGGGAATGACCAGGGCGGTGAAGGCCGTGTCGAAGAAGATGTAGGCCAGGCAGTAGTATACAGCTTTGCCGATCTGGCTGGAGATGGGTGGCACCCATAATAGCAAAATGAAGCTGATGGCCAGCGGCAGAGCGCCGAACAGGAAGAAAGGTCGCCGCCGCCCCCAGCGCGTGCGCACCCGGTCCAGCAGCAGTCCGATGATGGGGTCGTTGATGGCGTCCCAAATGCCGCCGATAAGCAGCACAGGCGCGGCGTAGAGCGGTTCCAAGCGGGCGATGTCGGTGAGGAAATAGGCGAAGAAGAAGACCTGGATGGTGGAAGTGGTGGTGTTGCCCCAATCTCCAATTCCATAGATCCATTTGGTGCGAGAAGGCAGCTTTCCGGTCGCGGCAGGCTGGTTCATAACATTATTCCTGGGGAAGAATCGTTCAACACGGGTCTTATAGAATATTGTACGCGATGCGGAGCAAAAAAGGGAGAACCAGCTTATCGAACAATGTAGGGTAAATATACTTTGAGCCAGGGTAGCGGTAGAGATGCTACGGTCAGATTGCTGTAACCCGAGTAGATTTGATCAGGCGATCGAAATGCGCGGATTCGAAAATAGTAAGTCTCTCCAGGCAAACCTTCTACGTGCGTGGTCGTCGTATTAGGGGCAAGTATTTTGATGGGTATCCAATTGGTTTCACCATCCAATGATTGTTCGAGATAGAAGGCAGTCTCATCAGACGCGTTGTCTGTCCAATGTAGTTCGATCCGATCCGGTAGAATCACTTGGGATTCGAGTTCAGTTGGGGCCGAAGGGGCCAAGTGCTGGTCCGGAACGTAAGTGACAGTGTTGCTATAGTCAGAAAAAACATAGTCTATTTCCCGATAGGCTCGTACGCGGAACATCTGCCCCTCACCCAGGAATTCGCTGTTTTGGTAAGAGATCGAGTTTTCTGGCAGCACAGAGACTTCTTCCCAAATGAAAGCGACACCATTGAATCGCTCGACCCGGAATGCACTCTCGTCGGAAGAATTGTCAACCCAGGTAAGTTGTAGAGCAGTTGGCCAAATCTCAGTCACAACCAAATTCGACGGGCATGCAAGCGGTTGTTGACAGACTTTAGTCGATGTCGTTGCAATGTTTGAATAACTGGAGTAATCGCTGTCGCTATGGCGCTGCGCGCGGACCCGGTAGTAGAAAGCCGATCCACAAGTGAGTCCTGAATTGTTGAAGGTGGTGGTGTTCGCCCCGACCGTGGCGATTTCTGTCCAGTCGCTCAGGCCGTCTGGCGAGCGCTCGATATGGAAATCACTTTCATCGGTCGAGTTGTCTATCCAACTCAGGTTGATCAGGGTTTGGGAAGGGGCAGAGGCGGATAGACCACTGGGGGCCTGGAGTGGGCAAAGGACGGTGGTCGCGTGCGCGGTGTTGGAATAACTGGAGTAAGCGTTGTCGCTGTGGCGCTGAGTGCGGACCCGGTAGTAGAAAGCCGACCCACAGGCCAACCCGGAATTGTTGAAGGTGGTGGTGTTCGCCCCGACCGTGGCGATTTCTATCCAGTCGCTCAGGCCGTCTGGCGAGCGCTCGATATGGAAATCGCTTTCATCGGTCGAGTTGTCTATCCAACTCAGGTTGATCAAGGTTTGGGAATCGGCCGAGGCGGACAGCCCGCTGGGGGCCTGGAGAGGGCAAAGGACGGTGGTCGCGTGCTCGGTGTTGGAATAACTGGAGTAAGCGTTGTCACTGTGGCGCTGAGCGCGGACCCGGTAGTAGAACGCCGATCCACAAGCCAACCCGGAATTGTTGAAGGTGGTGGTGTTCGCCCCAACCGTGGCGATTTCCGTCCAGTCACTCAAACCATCCGGTGAGCGCTCGATGTGGAAATCACTTTCATCGGTCGAGTTGTCTATCCAACTCAGGTTGATCAGGGTTTGGGAATCGGCCGAGGCGGACAGACCGCTGGGGGCCTGGAGAGGGCAAAGGACGGTGGTTGCGTGCTCGGTGTTGGAATAACTGGAGTAAGCGTTGTCACTGTGGCGCTGAGCGCGGACCCGGTAGTAGAACGCCGATCCGCAAGCCAACCCGGAATTGTTGAAGGTGGTGGTGTTCGCCCCAACCGTGGCGATTTCCGTCCAGTTGCTCAGGCCGTCTGGTGAGCGCTCGATGTGGAAATCGCTTTCATCGGTCGAGTTGTCTATCCAACTCAGGTTAATCAGGGTTTGGGAAGCGGCCGAAGCAGAAAGCCCGGTAGGGGCATTTGGTGGTGAGCAAGTGGATGTTGTTGCATTGACGATATTTGAATAACTAGAGAATCGGTTGTCAGGGTGCCAGTGAGCACGAATCCGATAATACGCAACCGTACCGCAAGTAAGGCCCGTATCGGTATAGGAAGTTGCATTGGCCCCCGCGGTAGCAATCTCTACCCACTCCGATATCCCATTAGGGGAGCGCTCGACATGAAAATCACTCTCATCCGTTGAGCCGTCTGTCCATCCCAATCTAATTTCTGTCAGGGTTGAACCTGTGGTGGACAAGACCGTTGAGGAAAGCAGGCAGTTGTTCATGTGCAGGAAAGTCGCGAGAGATGCTTTTGTTATCTCGGTCAGGTAGTTGTAATCCACATGATCGATTGTGTCATTAGTGGTGTGATAATACGGGTTCCAATCGGCTTGGTTTTCCATCACAAGAATGGCCGGAAAGCCATTTTCCCAGAAGGAGTAATGGTCGCTGTCGGCACTAAGATCGGACATGATTTCTGGTTCGATTTGGAACTGGTAGGCATTTACAGTTTCCACAAAAGTGTTTGCATCAAGCAATGTTTGTGCAATATTCTCGTTATAGATGATATCTACCCCAGAGCTGGATCCTTCACTGTTATATCCAATCATATCCAGGTTGATGTAGCCAAGGATGTTCTCGTTCAAAGCATTTGACCGCTGTGCATACGGTCGGCTACCTAGCAGCCACTGCTCTTCGCCCGTCCAAAAGACAAAACGAAGCGTGCACCCCCATTGATATTGGGAGAGGATGTCGGCGATCATCAAAGTCGCCGCAGCACCGCTACCATTGTCATCGGCGGCAACGGAACCACCGACTCCATCCAGGTGCCCGCCGATGATATAGATGTTCTCGGGATGCGTGGTTCCCCCAATCTCGCCGATCACGTTTGGATTGTTGACGTTATCCCAGATATGGTAATCCACCGTTTGGCCTAGCGAGAGTAGGTGCTGACCGACGTACCGCGTTACTTTATCGATGGGTTGCTGGCTGTAGGTATACCGGTTTGGAACGTAGTACCAGGCATCATCAATCCAGATCGGGTCGACACCGGCCAATTGTCGGGTATATAGCTCGAGAGTATCTGCATTCGCCTGATTGACCACCGCTAATACACTTGGGTCGGGAGAGATCGCCTGTAGGTCAATGGATTCAAAATCTTGACGGTAGAACGTTTTGTTCGCCAGATCGCGAACCGGAGAAATTACGCTAAAAAGCAAAATGGCAATTAAGAATCTGCCCCTAAAAAAATTCATATCCCCTCTCACTTCAACTGAATGTTTCAATTATAACGTGAGAGGTTGTACTCAACCCAAGGGAAAGAGCTTCAAATTCGGGCTTTGAACTAAAACAGAAACGGCAACCAGGTCATCAGCGGCTCGCGCAGGGCCAGCATCCCCAGGCCCATCAACGCGCCGATGAGCGTGCCAGCCAGGATGTCTGATACGTAATGCACCCCCGTGGTCACCCGCGCCAGCGACACCAGCGGCGCCCAGATGAGCATCACCAGCGCAAACCACAGCGGCCCCAACCCAATCGCCATCACTGCCAGCAGGGTGGCGCGGGCGGCGTGCCCCGAGGGGAAGGAATGCGGGTCAACGCTGCGGTAGATGCTGCCCCATTCGCCCTGAGGACGTTCGCGCCGGATGGCCTGCTTGACCGGAAAGATGGTCAATGCTTGAACCACTACCGCCAAAAAAAGCAGGGCCGCGCGGGCGTGCCATTCGCCCTGGATGAACAGCCACAGCAGCGCCAACCCGCCGGCCCACAGCCACGAGTCGCCGGAATGGGCCAGGAAGGCCGCGGTTGCCCACCCCGAACGCCGCTGCGGGTCCAGTTGCAGCCGGCTGGTCCAGGCGGCGTCCCGCTCCAGCAGTGCAGCCCAACGCCGGCTAGCCCCCACGGTTCTTCAGGGCCTCCTCAGCAATCTCGAGCTGGAAAGGCTTGTCCACGTCCATGCCGATTTCCGCATACGGGCACATCAGTGCTCGAACGGTGATGCCCAGCTTGCGTCCGAAGGTTGCTTCGGCTTCCTTTAGCGACAAGCGGTTGAGCAGGAGCATGAACAGCGTATCATAACCAACCAGGGCTGCCTGCCGCAGAGGGCTCTTGCGTGCCTCTACCAGCCGCTGCCAGAAAGGGTTGTCTTCCAGGGCCAGCCCAATGCGGATGGCGTTCAGGTCGCCGCCGCACAGTTCCACACCCTTCAATTTGACGTAGGTTCTGCGCGAGGTGGGGAAGCGCTCTTCCATCACCTTGCGCTCGATGACATTGTAATACAGGTCGGCAGGCTGGTTGGTTACCTGACCCGCAACCCAATCCACCATTTCCGGTGTGATCAGCGGGATGTCGGAGGAAACCGCCAGGGCATACATCTCGTCGGGGTGCAGGGCATGAATTTGTCGCGCCCCTTCCTGGATGTTCGCAACCATGTCGCCCTGGTCGGCCAGCATGTGCAGCGGTTTGTTGCTCTCCAGCGGGTTGGAAGGGGGCAGGCCAATCACGAAAATGCTATCGATGGAAGAAGACGCGTTCAACGCATCCAGTACCCATTGCACCATTGGTTTTTCACCCACCGGCAACATCGATTTATACCCACCCCGGCTGATCTCGTAGAGCGGCTCGTCTTTTTGAGTCATTCCGCCAGCCATGACGATTGCGTTCATGCGTTCAACTCCTGCACCTGCGGTTCCATATTCAATTGGGAAACGATTTGTTCCAGCCAGGACAAGTATTCGTTTGCATTGGCGTAGTCCACCGGCTCGGTGCGTCCCGCCGCGGCCAGCAAAGCTGCTTCCATCATGTTGGTGCCGAACGAACGGCCGTCTAACACGGGTGTGGTCGTCACCAGGTAACGCACACCGCACTGCCGGAAGGTTTCTGTATCCTCGGGGGTGGTGGTGTTGGTTATTACCACCTTGCCGCGCATGTCATCGGGCATGTTGCGGTACACATAATGGCAGTCGCCCATGACCACGCTGGCCTCGGTGAAAAAGCGGGTGTGCTTGGGGCTGCGCTTGCCCTGTGATTCGCCCACCGGGTAGACCCAGGTGAAGGGCAGGCGCGATACCACAGGCATTAGCACAGCCGCCATCACCTTCACGCTGCGTATCGAATGCAACGGAAAAGGGATACCCAACGAGTAGATCATATCGCCAAAGGTCACGTGGAAACCGCTTTCCACCGCTGCGCGGGCCATCCCCCAACGATCCACAGCCGTGGTCACCAGGGCCGTTTTGGTTGGGATGGCGTGCGCCAGCGTTTCGGTGAGCACGCGCTTGATCTTGGGTTCGAGGGTGGCTTTGAGGCCGTTTCCGTCCACGACGGGCGTTTTGCGCACAAAACGTACCAGCGATTGGACCGAGTGCATGGGGTACCAGCGCCCGTCCACCAGCATGCCCAGGTCGGTGCCCCCCACGCCAAAGGCGTCCACCGTCCCGTCCAATTTCTGGTACAGGCGGGCGGCTTTTTCCATATCACCGTTGGTGCCAATCCGCTCGATGCGGACTGTTTCCCCCATGATTTCAATTTCAGCTACTTTATCTCGCCGGGATGATCCGATACTGATACTGACAGCACGCTTCATTGTGTGTTCGCGTCCTCCGTGTCGCACAGGAGTATAACCCTAACTTCAAAATCGTGCAAAGCAAGACCCAGGCTCTTTGCGATTTCACCACGTTGATTTCCAATGAGCACCCGAACTGAGCATACTTTCAGCGTTGCTTTGGTTTATACTTAGAAAGCTGATAAAAATGATAACTGCTCGGGCAGAGGAGATACTTTCCTCGACCCGGGCTGAGAAGTTGTCGAGACTTGTTTAACTGGTAACACGGACTGGGTCGAAAAGTTGTGATGAAACGTTCTGTCGCGATTCTGCTTTGTCTTTTCATGGTCATGAGCCTGAACTCTTGCCTGGCGCAGCCAACAGTTAACGTTGGTTTTGTGGCCAGTATGTCTGGCAAGGACGCGCTCATGGGTATCGACGGGCGAGACGGCGCGCTTTTAGCGGTAGAAATGATTAACGAATCGAAAGGGACGTTTGATGCTCATATCGATCTGGTGATTAGAGACGATGAGGGCACCCCGCAAGGCGCCCAGGCAGCGGACAGCGAGTTGATTCAAGACCCCAGTGTCGTGGCGATCATCGGTCATATGACTTCTACCGCCGCGCTGGCCGGTCTGGAAGTGACCCAACCTGGCGGAGTGGTCCTTGTTAGCCCAACGGCTGCAACGACCCAATTGAGTGGCAAAGATGATTTGTTTTTTCGCATGTTTTCCGGCGCCGACCTGGAGGCCAATTTGATGGCCAGACACATCATCGAGCGCGGGATTATCTCGGTTGGGGTTCTTCTTGATGACGACAACGTCTCTTACACAGAATCGGTTGAGACTGCTTTTCTCGAAAAATATTCGGCTTTGGGCGGGCAGGTACCTGCCGTGCTTTCGTATTCATCGAGTGAAAATCCCGATTTTCGCCCGCTGCTGGAAACGATCCGCGAAAGCGGAGCCGAAGCTTTGTTGATCATCGCCGGCACGCAAGATACCGGTATCATTTGCCAGCACGCCCGTATGATCGATTGGGACGCCCCACTGTTCACCGCTCGTTGGGGTCAGGGTGATACGACCATCCGTGACGGTGGCCGGGCGGTGGAGGGCCTGGAGGCGGTGGTGGACTTCAATCCAAATGAAACGTCACCCGCGTACCAGAATTTCCTGCTCGAATTCCGCACGCATTTCAATCGCGAGCCAACGTTTGCGGCATTGCGGAGTTACGAAGCCGTTTTCTTTTTGGCTGAGGCACTGGAGAAAACAGGCGGCAAGCGCGAAGGCTTACCCCAGGCTTTGCTGGCGGTGGGAGAGATGAACGGCCCGGCCGGAGCCTTCCACCTGGATGCATATGGAGATGTGGTCCGGCCGCATTATCTCCTGCGGGTCGAAGATGGACATTGGGTGACAGTCGAATCCTACCAGCCAGAGGAAGGCGCTCAGCCATGAGGAATGGTTACCCGCGCCCGCTCGACAAGATAGTGGAAGCGCTGCTCGTCCAACGCTTGTTGATTCCGGTGCTGGCGGCCATGTTGATTGTGGTTGGCGCGACGGGATTCCTGGTCTGGCAGGCCCTCACCACTCGTCAGGCGGCGCAGGCGCAATCGTTGGCGATGCGCGTGGAAGATTATCTCTCTACCGCCTCTCAGATTCTGGCCGCAGCCGGAGACATTTCTGCCGAAGCTACCCCGGCTGAAAACCAGATCTACCTGCAAAAGATTCGCCAGGCCTACCGGCATTTCGACCTTTTCTACCGCCTGGATGAAGAAGGCCGGATCGTGCAGGTAGAGCCATACGAATCCCGCTACATTGGTTTGGATATGTCGCGCCAGCCTTATTTTCAGGTGCGCGCCGAGCCAGGGCAAACTGCTTTCACCGAGCCGTTCAACTCGCTAACCACCGGTCGTCCGGCGGTTTATATGATCCAATCCCTGCCCGATGGTGATCGGGTCGTGGGCGAATTAAGCCTGGAAGCGCTGCAAGCAGCCATCACCGACGATACCATCCTCCTGGATAACAGCCTGGCCTATATTACTTCGGCTTCTGGAGCTTTGCTGGCGCATTCCGATCCCGAGCGTTTTTCTTTGCAACAAAATATGCGCGACCGGGGCATGATCGACTCGCGTTACGCCTACGCCACGCGCTTGATCATTCTCCGGCGTAACGTGGATGTGGTTGCCAGCCAGGCGCCCATCCGGCCTACCGGTTGGATGGTGGTCGTGGAATCGCCCTTCTTTGTCAGCCTGGGTAGTTACATCCTGGG
>JAEXTI010000368.1 GCA_023406965.1 Chloroflexota bacterium | reverse complement strand
TGGGCACTCCAGCTTCCAGCACATAGACCACCCGCTTGCCCTCGCGCAGACGCACCGCGCGGTTCGACACCAGCAGCACGTCCTCCACCGTCTCGGTGATGATGTTCACTGCCGCGGTCATGCCCGGACGCACCATTTCGTCCGCGTCGCTCAATTCAATGGTCACCTTGAAGTTGACCAGCCCCGACACCAACGAGCCCACCGTGCCGACCTCGACCACAACGCCGTTGTAGGTCTTGCCGGTAATGGCGTCGAAGGACAGGCTCACGGCCTGCCCCGGTCGAATGCGGTTGATGTCTACCTCGGTGATGTCCACATCCACCAGCAGCTTGGAAAGATCGTCCAAGCGGAAAGAAATCGTTCCCGGCGAGCCCTGCTCGCCCTCGTGCGAACGCACTTCGGTCAACGTGCCGCCAAAGGGCGCGGTCAGCTTGACCAGATTCAGGGTCGCCTCGATAGCCGCAATGCGCGCTTCGGCAGCGGCAATGTCATCCGGGTCGGGGCCGTCCTTCAGGCGCTCCCATTCCCGCTCGGCATCTTCCAATCGCGCAGCCGCCATCTCCACCCGCGCATCCGCCTCCGAGATTTCCAGTTCGTCCGGCTTGCTCAACAGCCAGTTCAGGTTGGACTGAGCCCGGTCGCGCTGGTCGCGGGCGTTGGCCAGCTTGCTCAACATCGCCGCCCGCTGGGGGTCGCTCTCGGCCCGGTAGGCCACATCGTTGTAAGCATCCTCAGCCATGCGCACTTCTTCTTCGGCCAGAGCCAAATTAGCCTTTGCTACATCGATCTGATCTTGATCGCTGCGGGCATACTGCTTGCGCAGGCGATTATTGTTAGCGTCTTCCATCTCTTGCTGGGCTGCAACCAGATTTTGCATCGCTTGCGCCCGGGCTGTATCCGAATTGAGCAGCGAGTCGAGGTTGCGCTTGGCCGTCACCAAATCGGCCCGCGCCAGGATGATCGACTGCGGCAGGGACGTTTCACTGAGTTCCGCCAGCACCTGGTCCGTCTTGACCCAATCGCCCACTTCCACATCGAGCGAACCAATCGAGCCGCTGGTCTGCCAGCTCAAAACAGCCGTTTGTTTAGAGCGCACCACACCGGTCGCGCCAACCGTAGCGGTGAGGTCGCCGCGTGAAATTTGCACCGTTTGATAATCTTGTGTCTGAGCCGCCTGCTGGGTCTGGAAGTAGCGGTATGCGAAATACCCCCCTACGCCCAACAGAATGACAACTATAACAATTGTAATGATTCGCTTCATGATCAACCTTCTTTTCTTTCGTCCGCCACTTACCCGGATACCCATTCCGGCCTGATGATCAAATATCATAACCTGCCGCCCCTCCATTTGCAAGGCAGCCTTGTCAAAGGTATAAGCTTCTGTAAGGTCGCGGATTCGCGTATAATCCAAGCAGGTTTTAAATATTTTAACTGTACACCATGAGACATCCATGAGAGCTTACCTCATCACTGCCGTAAAATCCGCCTGGATTACTTTTACCCTCATGCTCGCCCTGCTCCTATCAGGCGGCTCCTCCTTTCTCCCCCCTGCAAATAAAGTTGGCCAGGTGCAAGCGCTGGTGCGTAACAATCTCTTTGCTTACGACGACTGGATGATCGACGCACTGGCTCTTAAAGTTGATTATGCCGCCCTGTCCATCCCTCGCTACCTGAGCATCGACCAACAGCGCCAGGTGGTTCTTGACCACCTCGAACTCATCGGGCAAATCAATCGAGTATCCTACGAGATCACCATCCTCTACTCCGACCCAAACATTTCCGACCCGGTGACCGCCTCGGCAGAGAGGCAGGCCGAGCTGGAACGGTTGCTGGCGCGAGAAAAGCAGTCTGGCCCCGTGGCCGAAGCTGTTTTCCAGCAACAAATGCAGTACATCCTTCATGAAGCCGGTTTGACCACTGCTGGGCAAACCCTCCCGCCGGTGCTCTATCGAATCACCCCCCTGCCCTATGCGCTCATCGTCTCCCCGCGCGATGTCATCCGCCAGGATGCGAATATCTCCCTCACCCCCGGCCTGACCCTGGAAGAGCGCATCGAAATCGAAGATACCGTGGCCCAATCCCTCGGTGATTCCACCCTGGTGGAACCAATCGGCGGCGTGGGCGTTTATCCCACCATGGTAATGAGCACCACCGACATCAACTGGCTGGCCGAAGTGGTGGCCCATGAGTGGACGCACAACTTCTTGACCCTGCGGCCGTTGGGCATCCGCTATGATCTGACTCCCGAGCTGCGCACGATCAACGAGACCACCGCCACCATCGCCGGAGAGGAGTTAGGGCGCGCTTTCATTGCTCGCTTTTACCCCGAATATTTGCCCGCGCCCGTTGAGCCGGCTCCACCGCAGCAGGACAAACCTGCCGAGGAGGCCCCTGAACCTCCGCGCTTCGATTTTCGCGCCGAAATGCATACCACCCGCGTCCGCGCCGATGAATTACTGGCTGAGGGCAAGATCGAAGAAGCCGAAGCCTACATGGAACAGCGCCGCCAGTTCTTCTGGGAAAACGGCTACCTGATCCGCAAACTCAACCAGGCCTATTTTGCCTTTCACGGCGCCTATAACGCCTCGCCCTCTAGCGGCGGCGCAGCCGGTCAAGACCCGGTCGGCCCAGCCGTGCAATCCCTGCGCGCCCAATCTGATTCGCTGGCCCAATTCCTGCGGCGCATCTCGAAGGTAACATCATTTGAGATGCTTCAGGAATTGATCAACTAGAAGTCATCCCCCATATCCATCCCGCCGCCACCTTCGGCCATACCGCCCAAATCGGGCAGCTCGCGCTCGATGTCTTCCGGCGACTGGCCTTTTTCCAGGCGCTCCACCACCTCGTCAAACTCCGCGCCCATTGATTCGCCCGTCTCTTTGCTCATCTCCCGCATCATCCGCCCCAGGGCGCGGGGGTCGTCTTCCAGCCCAGACAGGTTAGAAGGGTCCGCCAGGCTTTCCATGCGGCTGTCATCCGAGCGCGCCACCCGCACCCGGCCAATCTTGCGCTGCACATTGGTCCCCTTGCAGTGCGGACAAACAGCCGGCTTCGTGCCATACTCAGCATAAGTAAAGAAAAGTAGAAACCGCTTCCGGCAGTCAAAACAGCGGTATTCGTAATTCGGCATAACTCCTCCAGGCGATAAATCTGTACTTTTCAGGGTTCTATTCAGCAGAGCTGGAAAAGGCCTGATTTTGAGGTAGATATGGGTTGCAAAGCAACCCATATCTACCTCAAAATCGGGAGCTTATTCACTCTCTGAGTAGATACCTTTTCAATTATAATCAAACCAATTCTGGCGTAAAGACATTGGAATAGCCAACCCCACAAAAGGAGCCCTGCGGCCGGTGGAAGAAAACCTTTCCTTCGATCTATACCATCCCCAGCCATTAATGGTTGTCATCTCCGGCCCTTCCGGGGTAGGCAAAGATGCTGTGGTTAAGGCGCTCAAAGCCCGCGACCTTAGCTTTCATTTCGTCGTTACCATGACCAGCCGTGCACCGCGCCAAGGCGAGGTGGAAGGTGTCGATTACTTCTTCAATACTCGCGAAAACTTCGAGCGGTTGATCGCCGAAGACGAGTTCCTCGAATACGCCCTGGTGTACGAAGACTATAAAGGCATTCCCCGCTCCCAAATCCGCCAGGCCCTCGCCACCGGCACTGACGTGATCCTGCGCGTGGACGTGCAGGGCGCCGATACCCTCCGCCGCCTGTGCCCCGAAGCCGTGCTCATTTACTTGATCCCTTCTAACGAGGCCGAATGGCTGGAACGCCTGCGCGCCCGCAAAACCGAGACAACCGAAAGCCTGGCCATTCGCATCCAAACCGCTCGCAGCGAGCTGGAACATCTGGCCAAGTTCGACTATGTGGTAGTGAACGCCCATGACCGCCTGGATGAGGCCGTAAACACCATCATCGCCATCATCGACGCCGAGCATCACCGCGTGGAGCCCCGCAAGGTCTGTCTGTGACCGAAGCCCCCGGCGAGCCCACACCCCTGGGCCGCATACGCACCGAACAAGTCGCCGTTCAACTTCCCACCCTCAAGCCCTGGGTGACCTATGCTCTCATGGTGCTCATTGGTCTGGTTTTCTTTGCGCACATCATCCAGCGCTATGCCCTCGGGCACGAATGGATGTTTCTCACCCTGCAGCGCAGCAACGCCGAAATCCTCAAAGGGCAAATCTGGCGCTTTCTCACCCCGGCTTTCATCCATGCTTCCTTCTTGCCAATCGCCTTCAACCTCTATGTTTTGTATGTATTTGGCAAAGGCCTGGAACGCTTTTATGGGCATCTGCGCCTGACCGCCTTGTTCGTTCTTTCGGTGCTCGCTGGAAACATCACCGCCTTCATCGCCACCGACCTTTCTTCTGCCGGAGCCGGGTCGGGATTGATGGGCCTGCTGGCCGCCCAAACCCTGTTCATCGATCAAAATCGCTTCCTGTTTGGATCTCGTTCCCGCTCACTGGTCAATACCGCCATCATTTTCATCATTGTCAACCTGCTCCTGGGCCTCATGCCCGGCATGGATAACATGGGCAACCTGGGTGGCATGGTCGGCGGAACAGTTTTCGCCTGGCTGGCCGGGCCAAAGCTCAGCGTCCGCCCGGCCGTGCCCGCTTTCCAGATCGTCGACAAAACTTCACCCCGGCGTGTGCTCATTGTTGCCGCATCCATGACCGTCCTGCTGGCTCTCCTGGTGGCGATCAAATTCCTCACCATCTGACCCACGGTTTTCTCCCTCCAATCATCCAGGGAGAGACGAGATTGTGCTCAATGGTAACGCAGTTCCCCACGCCCTCCTTCATCCGAATCTGAAGCTAAAGGCTGAAGGCTGACAGCTTACGGCTCTCTCAAAACTCATCCTTCGTAAACGTAAAACGCTCGCCAGGCAAACCGGTGAAGAACGTCAGAGTCTTCCGCCAGGCGGCCGCCTCCTCCGGTGTAATTTTCTCAGCGCGGTATTCCCAATTGTTCTTGCGGATATATTCTTTCATGCGCTCGCTTTGACGCTCCAGGCGCATGGTAGTCTCTTCCACCAGCCAGGCTGCTCCGTGCGGATATTGTCCAGCATACAATTCCAGTCCCTGACGCACATGATCCAGGCAAAGTCCATCCGAGCCGCGGTAAGCACTGGACGTCCCCTCGTGTTCCGCTTCCAACTCTTCGAACAACACCGCCAGTTGATTGCGAGCGGTCTCTTCCACCGTAACACAAGCCGGACAGCGCTTCTTCGGCGTTAGCAGGCCCCGCGAAGTCGCCCGTCGCAGCCAATTGCCCATCTTCTGTGACCAGCCGGCGCGCTTCAATTCCCCGCTCACCAGCCTGCCCAAATGCTCATAGATAATATTCACCCCCAGCACCGGCCCACTGTTCGACATCTCGATGGCTACCAGCAAGCGGGTATGCTCCCCACAAAAGCCGTAAGCGTCGATGATTGGCTGGCGGGTGGGAATATCATTGACATTCTCCCACAAGAAAGCATCAATTCCACGCTCGGCGGCCGCCCGGCTGATGCGGCACACCGGGCAGCCCGGCTGCCGCATCGCTTCTTCCAGTTTCGCTATCGTCAATGCAAATGCCATGCCTTCATTCTATCAAAAAAAGAGAGATGTTTCCGAATTGGAGGTATTTATGGGGTGCTTCGCACCCCATAAATACCTCCAATTCGGATTTCTACCACCTTTGGTTCAAAGGTTAAAAAGAACCCCCCGGTTGTGAAACGCGGGGGGGGGAAAATCGATCGATTGAAAAAATGAATCACCCGAGCCTAATCGTCTTTATCCTTGGTAGGCTTGGGCTCATCCGTAGGCTTTTCTTCCTTCGTTGGCTTGGGCTCATCCGTCGGTTTCTCTTCCTTGGTAGGCTTGGGCTCATCGGTCGGCTTGGGCGTGCTGGTTGGTTTCAGTGTCTTGGTAGGCTCAGGAGTCTTGCTCGGCTTGAGCGTGCTGGTAGGTTTGGGAGTCTTCGTGTCATCCGGCGTCTTGCTGGCTTTCGGCTCCAGCGTCTGCTTGATCAGACCCCATCCCATGCCCGACTCGTTCATCGCGAAGATCTCTTCAACCGG
>JAEXTI010000254.1 GCA_023406965.1 Chloroflexota bacterium | reverse complement strand
CCCCTCACCTTTCTGGATTTCTTGCCCTCCCCCAGCTCAACGAAAAAGATTCTGATTTTTGTTTGCTGGGGGAGGGTTGGGTGGGGGCGGCTCACCAAGCAACGAAGTGAAAACTTGCCAGGAGCCTGGCTATTCCGAAATTGTGCGGAAGCGCAGGATGGATAGCAGGGTGAAGCCCAGGGCGAAGGCCATCAGCGCTCCGGCGGGGAGCAATGCGGCGCGCCAGTCCAATCCGCGCACGAGGATGTTCTGGAAACCGTCCATCATCCAGGCCACCGGCGAGACATGAGCCACCTTTTGCACGGTTTCGGGCATGACTTCTAAGGGCACCCAGGCTCCGCCCAGCCCCGAGAGGATGAACATGGGAATGAGGGTGTACATAATGACCTGCTCTTCGGTTTTGGCCATCACGCCGATGAGCAAGCCCATGCCCGCAGCGGCGGCGGCCATCGAAAGAGCCATCATCAACGTTGCCAGCCAGTCGTGCGCATAGTTGAGGCCGAGGAAGAGCTGCCCGAAGGCGATCAGGAAGGCAAACTGGGCGAAGATCATGATGAACATAGCCAGGTAGTGCCCCGCCAGGATGCTGGCCCGTGAGATGGAGGTGGTCAGCAGACGCTGCAAGGCGCGGGTCTTCCGCTCACGCACGATCACTTCTGCCGCGCCGATGAGACCGGCGATGGCGAACTGGGCCATCATGCCCGGCGAGGATTGGGCGTAAGAGTTGCTCAATTGCGCTTCGTCTTCTGCCGCGGGCGGCGCTGAAGAGCGCATGGCCAGGGTGACGGGCGGCTTTTGCCAGGCGGCGATGGCATCTTCCAGTGCCTGGGCAAAAGCCTGCTCGCGAGCCGAGGAACCGACGAAGGGCTGCTGCTCTTCCAGCACTTCCACGCTCAGTTGGGCAGCACGGCTGGCATTGGACAGACGCTGGGCCGTGCCTTGCAGTTCATTTTGCACACTCATTCCGGCGTTGGAGGCCGGGTCGGCGGTTACGTCCAGGGTCAGGGGGGCGCCATCCTGCATGGCAGCTCCGTACCCGGCGGGGATGACCACCACGGCAGCCAGTTTTTCTTTGGCCAATTTGCGCTCCAGGGCGGCAAAATCGTCTCCGGCTTCGACACGGATGACGGTGGAGTCTTCTAGCAGGTCGAGCAGCGCGGCGCTGATGACCGTCTGGTCGCGGTCCACCAGCCCGATGGGCAGGCGCGGGTCGCTGGCGCCGCCACCACCGCTGAAGACAAAGCCGAAGAAGAGGGTGAAGATGATGGGCGAGACGAGCAGGAAGACAGCCGCCTTCCAGTCACGCAAGATTTGGGAAAGATCTTTGAGAGCCAGATCGATGATTTTCATACCAACCTCCAGGGAGAAGATTCTCCACGAATTTCACGAATTACACGAATTAGAGAAGAAGGCGATTGTTTTAAGATTGTTTTCTAAAAATTCGTGCCCATTCGTGTAATTCGTGGATGAAACCTCTTAGGCGAAGCGCTTGGAGAAGCGCCGCACGCCGATGAAAAAGAACACTGCGCTCCAGGCCAGCATGCCCAGGAAGAAGGGCAGCACCGCGACCAGACCGTTGCCGTCCATCCCGGCGCGCAGCGCGGCCATGGACCAGCCTTGCGGCACGAACAGGGCGAAGCGGTCGGCCACGCTGGTTGCCCCAGCCGCGCCACTGGTGAAGGCACTGAAGATGCCCACCATGCCGGTGATGGTCAGGCCGACGCCAAAGACCATGCCGACCTGCTTGTCGGTCTTGAGCGGCGAGATGAGGAAGATGCCCATGCTGGTGGCGACCAGGGCTGTGCCCAGGATGGTCAAGGCCACCTCTGGCAACGCGCCCCAGCGGATGTTGAAGATCAGGCGACCGCAGGCCAGCAAGACGATCATCTGCACCAGCACGGTCAGGCCGGTAGCCAGGTACTTGCCGCCCAGCACGGTGGGGATGGTGACGGGGGTGGTGAACAGGCGCTGGAGGGTGCCTTGCTCTTGTTCGGTCATGATGGTTTGGGCCGAGGTGGCGCCGGTGTAAAAGGCGTAGAACACGGTCATGCCGCCCATGATCAGCCCCAGCATGGCAGCCAGCGGGTCTGCGCTGGGAGCCTCGCCCTCCGGCGCGCGCAGCGTCACCAATTCGGTGGGTGTGCCGCTGGTATCGCCGATCAGGCGCATGGCCAGAGATTGTTGCTGGGCGGCGTCAGGGTTCAATCCGGCGGCTTCCATCTGTTTGACAACCACGCCCAAACCGAGCTTGGGACCGGCGGCGCTGTCGATGGAGCGCTCCACCAGGGTGCGCACGATGCCGGGGGAGAGCGTGAGGGTGGGGTCGTGGTACAACTCCACTTCCGCTTCGGCTTGCGGCTCAATCATGGCGCGGGTGAAGTTGGCCGGAATGACCAGGGCAATGCCCGCATCCTGCCGGTCCACGGCTGCCCGAGCCGACTGCGCGTCGCTGGCGAGGGTTACCTCGATCAATTCGGCTACTTGCGGCCCGCTGAGCATGTGGGTGAGAATGTCGCCCATATCTTGCAAATCTTCGTCTTCATTTGTCTCTACCTGGAAATAAGGGCTGCCTTCATCCAGGTCGGCGACCACCACGCGGGTGCGGGGCAGGGTGAAAGCAGCGCCTTCATTACCAACACTGCCGCCAAACATCAGGTAAAACATTGCTGTGACCAGCAGCGGCACGCCGAACATGAAGGCCAGCGCGAAGACGCTGCGGAAAGAGCGGGTCATATCTTTGAGGGTAATGGCGAGTAGTTTCATGGTTCCTCCTATCCGTCGCGCAAGGCGCGACCGGTCAGGTGCAGGAAGACCGCTTCCAGGTTGGGCTCTTTGATGTCGATGCCGGTGATGCGCGCATCGACGGTGGTGGCGGCTTCGAAGAGATGCGGCAGAACGGCATTGCTGTCGTTGACCAGCACGCTCAGGTGGCCGTCCTCGGCATAGGCCTGGCTGACCCCGACTACCTGCTGCCAGGCAGGCAGCACGGCGGGGTTATCGGCGTTGAGGGTCAGGTCGATGCGGGTTTGCTCGCCTACCAGGCGGATCAAGTCGGAGTGCGTGCCGAGGGCGATCAGATGTCCGTGATCCATGATGGCAATATGATCAGACAGCTCTTCGGCTTCTTCCATGTAGTGGGTGGTGTAGAGCACGGTGGCGCCTTCGCGATTGAGGGCGCGCACCCCGTCCAGGATGCTGCGGCGGGACTGCGGGTCGATGCCCACGGTGGGCTCGTCCATGATGATGACCTGGGGACGGTGCAGCAGGGCGATGCCGATGTTCAGGCGGCGCTTCATGCCACCCGAGAATCTGCCCGAGCGGCGGCCGGCGTGTTCGGTGAGGCCAATCAGCTCGAGGACTTCGTCCACGCGCTGCTTGAGTATCCCGCCGCGCATCCCGTACATTTTGCCCCAAAAGGTCAGGTTCTCGCGCGCCGAAAGGTCTTCGTATAGGGCGATTTCCTGGGGGACAACGCCAATGGCGGCCTTGACCTGTTGGGCCGCGCTGCGGGTGGAATGACCCATCACCAGCACCTCGCCCGAGTCCGGCTGCAGGAGACAGCTAATCATCGAGATGGTGGTGGTTTTGCCGGCCCCGTTGGGACCCAAAAGGCTGAAGATTTCGCCTTGCTGAACCTTGAAGTCGATCCCGTCCACGGCTTTGACCGGGCCGAAATATTTCTTCAAGTCGCGAACTTCGATGGATGTGTTGGTTGTCATACGTTCCTCCAAAAGGATATGTGCTGTTTTTTGAGCAGCCAGTGATTGATTTGCGCGATTCGAGGTGTTGCAGTCAAATCATAGCGCCTTGCAAAAAACTTGACATCGGCCATGTGGGTAGGAGAATATGGTCAAGCGGACAGTGTCCTTTCGGACAATGGTATGCTGGCCGATTCTGGGTAAAATGGAGTTATGAAATCCATACTTCATACCATTCAGAGCTGGTTCCCGTCGCCTTCAGCGGTAGACAAAGAAGAGGTTCGCCAGGTACGGCCCTTTTTCTGGCTGGTGGTCATTGGGTTGATATTTGTATATACCTTTTCCCTGCGCGGAGATCCCGGTTTGCGCGAGCCAGCCCGGCTGATTCCCTTTACTGTGTTAATTCTGGTACATGGTGTTATCCACTGGAACATGCTGCGCTTTGCGAAGACTCGTCCTGCAACTATTGTCTACCTCATTGTGCAAGGCGCGTTAGGGATGGCGATCATTGTCATTGGTAATAACATCGGCCTGACCTACGGAATCTTTATGAGCCTGATCGGCGAAGTGTTGGGGCTGTTGGGTTTGACGCCCTTTGGCCTGGCTTCGGCGGCCTATTTCATACTCCTCTCGGGGATCGGGTTCCTGTTGACCAGTGAGATGGATCAATTTTGGATTTGGGCCGCGACGGCGTTGGGCATCCTGCCAGTGGTGGTGATCTACGTGTGGATGCTGAGGAGGCAGATGGATGCGCGCGAGAAAGCGCAGGCGCTGCTGGCCGAACTGGAAACCGCTCATCGCCAATTGAGCGAGTATGCTGTGCAGGTGGAAGACCTGACCCTGGCGGCAGAGCGGCGGCGCATGGCCCGCGAGTTGCACGATACCCTCTCGCAAGGGTTAGCCGGGTTAATCCTGCAAATTGAGGCCGCGGGCGCGCATCTGGATAATCACAACACAGACAAGGCCCAGGCGGTGCTGCGGCAGGCCTTGACCCGCGCCCGCGAGACGCTGGCCGATGCGCGCCGCGCCATCGGCGACCTGCGCGAGATGCCTGGAGACGACCCCGACCTGGTTACCGCGATCAAAGAGGAGATCGAGCGCTTTCAAGAACTGACCGGCATTTCCTGCCAGGCAGATTACGACGTGCGCTGCGTGGTTCCTGAAGCGCTGCGTGAGACCGTGGTGCGGGTTGCGGCAGAGGGTTTGTTCAACATCGCCATGCACGCCCAGGCCAGCCAGGTGTCTCTGGCATTGAAATGCGCTGAAAAGGAGATCTACCTGATGCTGCGCGACGACGGCATTGGATTCGACCCAGGCAGCGCCGTGGGGGCTAGCGGGCACTACGGGCTGCTGGGATTGCGCGAACGCTGCCGGTTGGCAGGCGGCACGCTGGAAATTTCCAGCCATCTAGGAGACGGGTCGCAATTGACGGTACGCCTGCCATTGAACTCGAGCGCGGGAGAAGTAAAGTGAACGGCCCGTTGCGCATTTTGATTGCCGACGACCACCTGATTGTGCGCGAGGGGCTGCGCATGATCCTGGAAACGGCGGATGATTTCGAATTGGTGGGCGAAGCCGCCGATGGGGCTGAGGCCCTGCGTCTGTGCGCCGAACTGCATCCCAACGTGGTGCTGATGGACCTGCGCATGCCCAACATGGACGGGTTGACCGCCATCGAACACCTGAGCCGCGAGCAGCCCGAGGTAGCGGTGGTCATTTTGACCACCTTCAACGAAGATGATCTGATGCGCCGCGGTTTAAAGGCCGGCGCGCGCGGCTATTTGCTCAAGGATACCGACCGGCGCACCCTGTTTGATACCATCCGGGCTGCCGGGCGGGGAGAAACCTTGCTCAAGCCAGAGGTGCTGGCGCGCTTGCTGGCGACTCCTGTGCCCGCCGCTTCCGGCGGGCTGGACCTGACCGAGCGCGAGATGGAGGTGCTGCGAGCCGTGGCGCAGGG
>JAEXTI010000184.1 GCA_023406965.1 Chloroflexota bacterium | reverse complement strand
CCATCGTGCTGCGCACGCCTGGAATAGTCATCTGCTGGCGTTCTGTGTAGTAATAGTCGCGGCGCGGGAACAATTGGCCAATCGACTTGCCGTTGCGTTCCACGTTGACGATGGCCCGGGCCACGTTACGCCCGTCTTCCACATCAAACTCATCCAACTTGACATAAGTCACCTTGTAACCACTGAGCGACATTGCTTCGCCCGGCTTGAGTGTGCCCTGCGTTTCGGTCTGGAACAGCTCGATGCCGATCACGCCTAGAGCCATTAGCACCACGCCCACGTGGATCACATACCCGCCGTAGCGGCGACGGTTGCGCCCCGGCAAGCGCCAGAAGGCCTTCAGCAAGCCCTCGCCGGTCGCCCGGGCGCGCGCCCACACCGCTCGCCCGTATTCATATAGGGTGATGGCGCTGGTGAAAGCAACCAGCCAGAATCCTATCAACGCCGGGATCGAGCGCACGCCCGTGGCCAGCACCACCGCCAGAACAATTACCGAGACGATGGCCGGTTTCCACAGCGCTCGTCCTAGCGTCTTGAACGTAGAATGCCCCCAGGCCGATAGCGGCGCAATGCCCATCAAAAACAACAGGGCAGCAAACTGCGGGCCGGTGGCGCGCTCATAAAACGGCGGGCCCACGGTCACCTTCTGCCCGGTCAGCAGTTCGGAGATGAGCGGGAAGATGACGCCCCAGAAGCACACCGCCAAAATGCCCATGAACAACAAGTTATTGAACAAAAATAGCGATTCGCGCGACAGCAGCGAGTGCATTTGGCCTTCGCCGCGCAAATCGTTCCAGCGCCACAGCAACAGCCCCAGCGAAACCACGAAAGTGACACCGATGAACCCCAAGAACAGCGGGCCGATGGCGCTTTGGGCGAAGGCATGCACCGAAGAAAGCACCCCGGAGCGAGTCAGGAACGTGCCAAAAACGACCAGCGAATAGGTCAGGATAATCAGGATCATGTTCCAACGCTTGAACAGCCCCTTCTTCTCCTGGATCATCACCGAGTGCAGGAAAGCCGTACCCGAAAGCCAGGGCATGAAAGCTGCAATTTCCACCGGGTCCCAGCCCCAATATCAACCCCAGCCGAGCACGTCATAGGCCCAGCGCGCGCCCAGGACCAGCCCTAACGAGAGGAACAACCACGCCACCAGCGTCCAACGGCGAGTCAGGCGAATCCAGCGGTCGTCGGTGCGCCCGGTGACCAGGGCAGCGATGGCAAAGGCAAACGGAATGACAAAAGAGACGAAGCCCAGGTACAACATGGGCGGGTGGATAATCATGCCAGGGTGGCGCAGCAATGGGCTCAGCCCCTGCCCGTTACTGGGGAAAATCGGCACGGCGCCCGCCGGGCGGAATAAAGCCTCCACTTCTCCGGTCGTGGTGGCCCAAAACCGATTGAAGGGGTTCTCAAAGAACAGCACCAGCGAGAGGAAGAAGGCCAGCGTCACCAGCGAAACGATGACTACCCAGGGTAAGAACTCGCGATCGCGATCCCACTTGCGCAGGGTCACCGCCGAGGTGAACGCCGCCAAAAGCCACGCCCAGAACAGCAGCGATCCGGCCTGCCCACCCCACAACGCGGTGATGCGCAGGTAGAGGGGCATGGAATCATTGGTTACCGAATAAACAAAGCTGAGCTCATAATGCCCTGTTACCAGCAGATAAACCAGCACCAGGGACACGATTGTGATCAAGGGGAAGGTCAACAGCATGGCGCGGCGGGCACTTTCCACCCATTCTGCGCGCTTCATGCGCAGCCCATAAATCGATGCGCCAATACCATACAACGATACCAGGAAGGAGATTACCAGTGCACCTAATCCAAAGTAAGTAATCATATCGGTCTCCCGTAAGTGGGCATTAAAAAAGGCAGGGATGCGGCAAATGAATGCCGCCAAACCTGCCTTCAAATTCTATTTCTCTACCCCATAAGCCTAGTTACTGCCCTGAACTTGCTCGGGAACAGCCTCTTCATATTTCGTCGGGCACTTGAGCAGCAACTCTTCCGCGTAAAACACGCCGTCCTCGCCCAGCTTGCCGGTCATGATGGCCTGGGCTTCATTGCGCAGCAGATCAGGCATCACACCGTCGTACTGCACAGAGATCGTGCTCCGCGTAGGATCGGAAACTGCCAGATGCAGCACATTAGCCAGGCCACCTTGCGCCTCGATTTCATCATTGTCTCCGGGGATGTGCGCAACCGTGAAGACCAGGTTGAGATTCTGAGCATCGTATTGGATCGAATCTCCAATGACCGCTCCTGAAACACGCAACTGCCGCCCTGTCAGGCTTCCCGTATCGGCGACCAGTTCATCAACGGTCATGAAGTACTGGGCATTGGCGGTTGCCGAGGTGACGATCAGGTACACCACCGCGGCGGCGATTAACACCCCACCGAGAATAAACTTCCACCGTCCAGCAAGGGATGCGCGCACTGGTTTCTCTACCTCTAAAGCAGCATGATCAGCAGTATCCATAAAGAAGAGCCTCCGCAATTCGTTTCTATGTGGTTGGGCCGTTATTTTACCCGAAAATTTCCGGGGACAATCTGTTGAACATTAAATATAAGTATAACCAATCTATTTTCTCATATTAGAATTAAAGATAGATGAGAATTGGACTGCCTTTGGCAGATTTTAAAAGGCCCCGCCACGCCCAACAAAGAGATCACTGTTGAACGTGGCGGGGTTTGAATGACAACTATCTCAACAGCAGCGGTAGATAAACCTTGTGCTCCTGCTGACCAGATAGCACAATCTTGAAATTATCCACGCCCCAGCTTTCATCGGCGAGGCCAGACAATCCCATCCCTTCCAGGGCAACGATCAAATCGGCCGCGCTGTGGTTTACCGTCATTTCGATGTGATAAACGGCATCCATTTCCAGCCATTCGCTGCCATACAGGTACCCCAAGGTATTCACCTCTTCGGCACCCGTTTGAGCAGGGTTGCTGCCCCCAGGATAATTCCCGGGGTAAGCTTGCTGGCGTAAAACATCGTTCCAGTTGGAGAAGGTGGTGTTCACCAGCGTTACGCCATCCAAATCCATCAGCCAGCGGTCCGGACCGTCCATGAGGTTGTTTCCATCCCAGGAACGAATGATGAACAGGTCAAACGAAATCGTAGCCCGGCTGTGCGCGGGTAAATCGTGCGCCTCAAAGGTGATGCGCTGGTTGGCGAATTCACCCAGGAAGTTACGTCCATCCACGGGCGTGGTGCTGCGCTGATCGGTGGACCAGCCATCATCCGCTCCGTCCTCAAAGTCATCATCCACTACCACGGTGCTAGAAATCACTGTCACTGTCAGGTTACCGTTGTGATTGCCCGCATCCAGGTCTCCGCCACCAGGAACAATCTCGGCTTGTAATTGCAGGTCTCCTTCGGCGGTTGATGGGATGTACACGGCCACGGCAATCTCGGCCGTCGCGCCGCTGGCCAATGCCGCTGCCGGGCAGGTGACGACTTGCGCGGCAAACGTACAGCCGGGGGCCGATCCTGTTGCCGCCATTGTCAACGGCGCGGGCAAAGTAAATTCCACTGTGTAAGCATCCGCCGCACCGGGGCCAATGTTGGCCACCCGCACGGTAAACAAACCCGTGCTGCCACTAATAACGCTGGTTGGTCCAACCAGGGCGGTCAATTGCAGATCCGCCGCGGGCAGGATATTGACAGTCACCGTACCGGTGTCGCTGCGAGCAGGTGTTCCATTATCCAGGGCTTGAATAGTCAGGCTGTAGGGCGGCGTGGTGGGGTAATCAAAACCCGAATTATCCGCTACGGTGATCTGCCCCGTCGCAGGATTGATAGCAAAAGCATTGCCCGTATTCCCATCAGTAATGCTGTAGGTCAGGGTCTGGCTCGCATCCTGGTCGGTGGCAACCACCGAACCCACCACGAAACCGTTCGCGCTGGTCTCCAGAATGGAGAAGGTCGCATTCGACACCACGGGGGCATCGTTGGCATCGGTCAGGTTGACCGTCACGGTACCCTCGTCAAACAGGCCGCCACCATCCACCGCCTTTACCGTCAGAGAATAGGTTTTCGTGGCGCTCTCAAAGTCCAGCACCGCGCCGGCAGCAACCGTGATCTGACCGCTGTTGTCAATCGTGAAGACATCACCCGTGTTCCCAGCTTCAATCGTCCAGGTGAAGGTGGTATGGTCCGGGTCGATGGCTGCCACTGTGCCCACCGGGGTCGCCGCCGGGCTGGTTTCGGGCAAGGCAAAGGCAATGTCGATCACCACCGGCGGCTCGTTGGCATTCGTCAGGTTGATCGTCACCGTGCCGCTGCCGGTCAGGCCGCCTGGATCGGCTGCTTGCACAGTCAAGGTGAAAGT
>JAEXTI010000095.1 GCA_023406965.1 Chloroflexota bacterium | reverse complement strand
CTTGCCAGGTGATGTGGTGGCATCACGGCGAATAATTTGGACGGGTTCATCCATGAACTTGAGGCCTCAACGCAAAGGATTTATAAAATTGTAGCACATAACCCCCTTCTGTGTAGCCGCGGGTCTTAAACGCTGGCTCGACGCCAAAATCCACCCAACATCATCGCGGGCAATGGCTGCACCTCCACCCGGCAGACCCGCTCTGCCCAATCACAATCCGAGTTCAGTATATTTTATCCCCCGATCACCCAAAACACATAGAACTTATCCTAAAATTATTGGGGAGGTTTGCAATTTTGATGTGTTTGCGGGCGCTACGCACCCGCAAACACATCAAAATTGCTTGCCTTCTGATTTTTAGGATAGGCACTTAGTGTAATTGGTACAATAAATTTAGTGTATTTTCTACAATATATGGTATACTACTGCGGGATGTAGGGTTCATCCCCTCACCCGATCTTGTGTAAGGAGAATGTGATGAAAACTTACTCTTATGATCAAGCGATTGACGCCATCGGGTATGGCAAATTCCAGCGCAAGCTGATGTGGATTTGTGGATTGGGCTGGGCCGCCGATGCCATGGAGGTCCTCTTGATCGCCTATGTGTTGCCAGCGGCAGGCACGGAATGGGGTCTGACCAACGCCCAAAAAGGCCTGCTGGGAACCGCCATCTTCTTAGGCATGTTGGCAGGTGCCTGGTTTTGGGGGCGAGCATCAGATTTGGTAGGCCGAAAAATCGGTTTTGTCGGCACAGTAGCCATCGATTCGGTCTTTGGGTTGGCCTCGGCCTTCTCGCCCAACTTCATCTGGCTGCTCATATTGCGCATGTTGACCGGCTTTGGTGTCGGCGGCACCTTGCCCGTCGATTACAGCATCTTTGCCGAATACCTACCCGCGCGCAAACGTGGGCGCTACCTGGTGCTGCTGGAAGCCTTTTGGGCGCTGGGCGCTATCCTGGCGGCAGGCCTGGCCTGGCTCATTGTTCCACGTCTGGGTTGGCGAGCCCTGCTGGCGGTTTCAGCGCTGCCCGGCCTAATCATCTTCTTTATCCGGCGGCACATTCCAGAATCGCCCCGTTACTTACTGGTGAACGGCAAGCCGGAAGAGGCTCGCGATGTGTTGCAGTTGGTGGCCCGTGAAAACGGTGTTCAAATGGACGAGTTCAAGTTGGAAGCCATGCAACCTGCTCCGCGCACCAAAGTCTCAGACCTGCTGCGCCCGGCCCTGCGCCGCACCACCCTGCTGCTGTGGCTCATCTGGTTTGCCATCTCGCTGGGATACTACGGCGTGTTCACCTGGCTGCCGGGCTTCTTCCGCGCCCAGGGCATGACCCTCCTGCCGGTTTACCAAAACGCGTTCATCCTGGCGCTGGCGCAACTCCCCGGCTACTTCTCGGCGGCCTACCTGGTCGAAAAATGGGGCCGGCGGCGTACCCTGGCCTTTTACCTGGTGGCCAGCGGGGTATTCACCTACCTGTTCGCGGTGGTCACTTCGCTGACCTGGGTGGTGGCAATGGGCGTGTGGATGTCCTTCTTCACCCTGGGAGCCTGGGGAGCACTGTACGCCTTCACCCCGGAAGCCTACCCAACCAATCTGCGCGGCACGGGCATGGGCATTGCCAGCGGCATGACGCGCATTTCTGGGGCCATTGCCCCAACGCTGGGCGCAACCCTGTTGGGAACCAGCCTGGCGCTGCCATTGACGGTCTTCGCCATCAGCTACGTGGTCGCAGGGGTGGCCTCGCTGGCTCTGCCCCACGAAACGCGTGAAAAGCCCCTGGAGGATGTTCTGCCAGGCCCAGAACCTGTCACCGCGTTACAGCGATAAGAATACTTCCACAACATTCGGGTCGAACAAACGGCCCGAATTTTCTTTTATATAGTCGATTACAGCTTGATCCGGCCATGCCGGGCGATAGGGGCGTTCGGAGGTCAAAGCGTCCCACACATCCACCACCGCAAAAATTCGCGCTGCCAGAGGGATGTCTTCACCTTTCAAGCCTCGCGGGTAGCCTGAGCCATCCCAGCGCTCGTGATGTCCGTATGGGATTTGCATGGCCGGGGCCAGATAGTCGATGCCGGAGAGCAGTTCGTAGGCGTAATTCGGGTGCTGGCGCATGGTCACCCATTCATCGGTGGAAAGCGGGCCGGGCTTCAAGAGAATCGAGTCGGGAATGCCCATCTTGCCGATATCGTGCAATAGCGCGCCGCGGCGAATGTGGATCAAATCCTCGGCGGCAACGCCCAAACGGGCGGCCATTTCCAGGGTCAGGTCCACCACCCGGCGGCTATGCCCGGCGGTTTCGCGCTCGCGCAGTTCGAGAGCATGCGACCAACCTTCCAGGGTGGCATCATAAGCGCGAGCCAGCTCGGCGTTGGATTGCTCGAGCAAGTGGCTGCTCTTTCGGTTGGCCACCCGCACGCGAATGGTATGAATGCCAAAGGACAGGTCGTGGGCCAATTCGTGTAAGAGCGTAGCCTCATTCAGGTCGAAGGCGTCGGAGCGATCGGAATAAATGACCAAACAACCGAAGTTTTCATCCAGGTAGAAGAGCGGCAGCGCCAAAATCGAGGCGTAGCCGTAAGCTTGCGCTTCGACAGCCAGCGGAACTTGATCGATCTGGCTGGAGAGGCTGCTGTAGACCATAGGCCAGTGGGTGAAGGTCACCTCGAGCAGCGGATTGGAGGCGGCCTCGGAGGTGTTGAACCAGGCCACCAGCTTGGAAAGGTAATCAACGTTGTCTCCGGCCTGCGCCACCAACTGCACAGGGCTGCCTTCCTCGCTGTCAGCCACATAGCCCACCCAGGCCAACTGGTACCCTCCCAATCGAACGATGATTCCGCACACGTCACGCAGGAGCGACGCCTCATCGGTGGCCCTGACCAGGGCCATGTTGCACTCACTGGTGGTGCGCAATGCGCGATTGAGGCGGCGTAACTCACTTTCTACCCGCTTACGCTCTGTGATTTCACGCGCGGTAATCACCACGCCGCCGATCGCAGGGTCGTTCGTCAAATCAGAAGCCAGGGCTTCCAGCATGATATAGGTATCATCGGATTTGCGCACGCGAAATTCGGTGGGAATGCCGGGGTTGGTATGCTCCAGCACTTCCGCAAAGGCCTCTTTCACCGTCTCAATGTCGTCCGGGTGGATTATGTCCAAAGACGATCTACCCGCCAACATCATGACTGGGTAACCCAGAATCTGGCTGATGGAAGGGGACTGGTAGAGAATATTACCCTGCGGATCAAGAACAAAGATGAGATCCTTCGAGTTCTGTACCAGCGAACGGAAACGGCGCTCGCTGTTGTGCAGTTCACGCTGAACCTCCCGGCGTTTGCTAATGTCGGTGCCCACGCCGATGATCCCAATAATGCGATCTTCCTCGTCACGCTGCGGTGAGAACCACACGTCGAAGGAAAAGTCCGCAATATCCGTTTCAATACGATGCTCTTTGCCTTCCAGGCAGCGCTGAAAGCTTTCCATCATCTTGGGGTTATCGTGGTAGATATCAAGAGCCGAACGCCCAATCACCTTGCTAATATCTACACCCGGGAAAAACGAGCCTTTGCCCTCCGCCATGGTAAACATCAGATCAGAATCGAGGGCAAAGAAAACCACCGGGGCGTTGTGAGCAATGGTACGAAAACGATTTTCGCTTTCTCGCAATGCTCTTTCAACGGCTTTACGGGCGGTAATATCCACCAGCACCGAGATATTGCCGTTGATTTGGCCTGTTTCATCGAAAGTAGGCGCCGAGTAGACGCTGTAGTCGATGGGCGTGCCATCTTTGCGCGCCCGGTGCACGTCCGCACCTTCGAGCATTTTTCCTTCCAGGCTCTGAGCCATCAGCCTGTAGTAGCCGTCAAGGTTTTCCTCGGGCACGGTGGGGAGTATCTTGCCATATACTTCCTCGGCCTTCCAGCCCAAAATGCGTTCGGCGCCGCGGTTCCACAAGCGGCCAATGCGCCCTTCTCGATCCAAATCGAAAATTGCCACGGGGGCGGTTTCCAACATAACGCGCAGATACTCGTTAACCTGCTTAAGCTCTGAAATGGCTCGCTTGCTTTCCGTAACATCGAACAACATTCCACGAATGCCAACCGCTACACCATTTTTAAAGATCGGGTTGGAATAGGCCCGATACTGAAAACGACGTCCGTCCCTGGCCAGACCGGTATATTCATTCCCCGAGAGGGGTTTTTCGCGCAAGTGAGCAAGGCTCTCTCCCAGGCGAGCTCGATCTTCTGGAGCGGTCAGATCCAAGACGGTGACCCCCAGGGTCAAATCTGCGGGAGTTAAGCCAAATAAATCTAAACCGGGCTGGTTGAGAAAAATCAACCGCCCGGTCATATCGGTCTCATAGACAACTTGAGAAAGTGAGCTTACAAACTCAAAATCTGTTGAGTCAGAGGTGCTTTTCGCCTGGCGCGCGAATCGACCGCAAAGCAGCCAGCCCAGGCCGCCGCCAAGCAATACGCCCACCGCAACCAGTAATATCCACCCGGCATCACTCATTCAGAATCCTCTTGGTCGTTACGTCGGTATGGATGGTTATTCACACAGATCGTCTCAAACCACTCGCCCCAATCTGCATGAGTCTGGAATAACCTATCGAAATTATACCCCTTCCCATTCTTAATTGCACGATTTTTAGCCTTTCAGAAATTGGCGTGGAGGAATCCGTATTTAGGGGCGCAAAAGCGGTTTCGCGCTCCTAAATGCGGACTTCTCCGCTGCTTCTTGCCGAGTGGATCATTCCTGGGGGCGCTTGCCGAGCGCAGCCAGGTAAATGACGAACTGCTCGATGCCGTCCAGCCCCAGAACCTCGTTCATGAACTCATCGGTAAAAGCCGCTATCGCGCAGGT
>JAEXTI010000005.1 GCA_023406965.1 Chloroflexota bacterium | reverse complement strand
GCTTTCAGCCCCTCACTTTTGCAGAATTCTTTCCCTCCCCCGGCAAAGCGCCTGATTGATTCGGAATTTTTGTCGCCGGGTCGCGTAGCAGGCAGGGTGGGGGTAATGCCCAAATTCGCGGGTTATTAAGTTTTAGGATGAATTTATAAGCAGCGCTTGCGCGCTTTGAATTCGACCTTGAGCAGGGTTTGCCAATCCACCACCATGCCCGTGCCGGCGCGCGCCAGCAGGCACAAGCGCTGAGCCGCGCTCGGCTGGAGCCAGATGCCCGGCCCCTCGGCCTCGTGCGACTGCATCCAACTGGCCCGCCGCCGGATCAAGCCGCTGCCGCAGTCGTGCACGATGCTGGTCCCCAAGACGGTGGTCACCACCGGGCGATAACGCGCCCAGCCCTCCGTGGGCAAGAAGTGGACAAAATCGGCGTCCAGAATGTGCGCGCCGCTGCCTTCAGCCTGGGCCGCCAGTTGCAGCGTCACCGGTTCGCTGGTGGCGGTCAAATCGCCCACCGGCCAGGGCGGAACCGTCAGCGGAGGGAAGACCACCCAGCGCTGACCCACCTCCACCAACACCGCCTCGCCTTCGCGCAGGGTCTCATAACCCAGCCCGTTGTTATAGGCCGCGCGCCAGCTCAGCCAGATGCGCTCGGAGGAAGGCGCGATCAGGTTGTGCAGGCGCAGCACCGGGCGGTAGGTTTTGGAGCCCGCCGCGCTGGTCCAGGCCGCCGAGCGGGTGAACGAGAGCAGCGTCACCGCGCTCGAACCGCTCCAGGCCAGGCGCTGATAGCTGCCCGCGCTAGCCAGGGCGTCGCTTTGCAGCGTGCTGGTCACCCCTGCCCCGGTCGGTCGAGACCAACAGGAACAATTCCCCGGCCCGGGTGAGCTCGTCGCACCACTCGTAGACGCGCTGCTCCAGGCGGTTGAGGGGGTGGTTCCACCATTCGGCCAAAAACGCCTCCCCGCGGGCGTCGCCACATTCCACCCGCAGCCCGCCCCCCACCACGTACTGCGTGGTCAACTCCACGATGCGCCGGGCCAGGGGGTTCACCCGCCAGGCCTCTAGCGCCTGCTCCAGCACCGTCTCGCGGTCGTACTCGCTGCGCTCGCGCCCCAGGCTGTTCAGGCGCGTGCCCCACAGCGCCGTCGACTCGGCCTCCTCGGCCAGCCAGCGCCGGGCCTTGCCGCTGCTGCCGTGCCGCCCGCCCATCCAATCCCACAAGCGTTTGATCATCCATGCCTCCATCCTGTCAAAAAACGGGACTAAAGTCCCTGCTCAATTCACCGAAGCCAGTCACACAATTATTTGTTGCCATTCATAGGGTTTCCGTGCCTTGAGGCATGGGCTTCAGCCCCGCCGGGCTGTGCTTTTCCCACAGAATGTGAATGCTAATATTCCACCTTGCCCGCCAGCGGGTCGCCCGCCGGGATGACCCCGGTGCGGCCTCCCGCCGCGCGCCAATCCAGCGCGTCCAGCCGCGAGCACAGCGCCGCCGCCATCAGCAAATCGTCGTGCAGCAAGTCGCCGCTAGCCGGGTCGCGGGCCGTCTCCGGCACCGACCAGTGCAGGCTCTGCGCCGGGCCGCCGCCCAACTGGTAGGTACAGGCGCGCATCTGCGCGCGCAGCCTTTCCACCAGGGCCGCCTCTCGGCTGCCCGCCGCCTGGGGCAGCCGAAAGCGCCCCATCTCGATCAGGCCCAAGAAGTCCCATCCCAGGCGCGTCTTGCTGGCGGCATTGAACTCAAAGCGCGTCACGCGCCCCGGCAGGCTCTTTTCCAGCCAGGCTGCCAGCCCCGCGCCCAGCCCGGTGGCATCCACCACCACCTGCCGCGCGCCCCAGCGTTTTTGCAGCGCGGTCAACTGTCCATACAGGCGCGTTTGCGACTCGCCCGTCCAGGTGTGCATAGAAACCACACGGTACAGCGGCGCGCGCAAGGCCGGGTCGCGCAGCCCCTCCAGGCCCACTTCCACCACCACCAGCGCGGTCGAGTCGCGCCTGGGCGAGTGCTCCCGGCTCTCCCCCAGGTCTGTTCCCGGCGCGTCTTTCTCCTCGCCGCCCACATCCAGCAAGAAAGCATAGACCGCCCCTTTTTTGGGGCCCTCTTGCCAGGCGTGCTCGCCTTCTACCAGGGCCATGCGCTGCGCTGTGAACAGCCCTCCGCCCGCCTCGATCTCCTCGCTGAAGTACTGCGTGCGCACGGTGGGATGCGCCCGCCCCCAACGTGCCACCTGCGCGGCCACAAACTGGCGGTAGGCAGGCACTTCCAACCCCACCTCGTCCGCTGTCAGCCGGAACACGCGCCGCTTGCCGTCCCGCGCCTGAGCCTCCTGGCTGGCGCGCAGTTCGCGACCCAGCAGCGTTTCGGCGGTCCAGGCCGTGCCCCAAAAAACGCGCGTGGCGTTTGTCGAAGCCGCCATGGGGGCAATCTCGCGGTCAAATTTCTCCGGCAGCACGTCCTGGGCCTCGTCCACCTCCAGCAGGTGGCTGGCCGTGGCCCCCACGATGTTACTCCCCGGCGCGCCGGAGAGGAAAATGGTGCGCGCCTGGGCCAACTGCAAGATGTAATTACTTTCTTTGCGCCATTCCGGTGCTATGTAGGGATGCGCTCGCAGCACGCGCGCCAGCCGCCGCAAGGCGTTCAGGCTTTGCGGTCGCCAGGTGGGCGAGACCTTCACCAGTTCACAGCCCTTGAATGAAAAGATGAACATCAGATACGCCTCGATCCAGGCTTGCAGTTCGTTTTTCCCGGATTGGCGCGGGAACATGACCACAAACGAGCGCCCATCCCGCCACCGCACTGATTCCAGAATTTCACAGCCCGCCTCCATTTGGTAAGCGCGCAGGCGAATGCCGCCCTTCGCGCAAAACTCCTCGAATTCCCTGACATGCTGAACGGTCCTCTTTTTTAGCGTTCCCAGAGACGTTCTTTGACTCAACGGCTTCCCAGCCAGGCCGCCAGCGCAGACAACACCAGGGCAAAGGCAGCCTGGACGCCTTGCGCCAGGCTGGAGGTTGCGCTCAAGCGGGTCACCGACTCTGCCGCGCTCCTCAGGCGGGCCTCCTGGTCAGACTGGCTGCTTTCAAGGGAGCTGAGGCGCAGTTCCAATAGCTCCTCTATGTGGGAGATGCGCGTCTCCAGCGAATTCATTCGCCCGTGAAGCAGTTCCAGCAGTTGGCACAGTTGCTCCGACCGGAGCCGGTTTTCCTTGCTTTCCAAATCGCTTTCTCCTCCAACCTGCCCGTTTGCGGGCCAGGCTGCCTTTGCCCTCATGAATTGTCGCCCTCGTGAAACATCTCCTGGCGCACCTCGTCGGCCAGGCGGCTCAACTCTTCCCACCAGGCGTGCTCATCCGCCTCCCCGTCCCGGCTCTTGGTCAGGTTCAGCATGCGAATGCCGGTCAACCCTATGGCGTTGAGAATGCGCACCTGCTCTGCCGCGGTCAGGTCGCCGCGGGCCAGTTCGCCCACCCGCCGCAACTGCTCGATGAGCAAATCGATGATCTCGCGCAGCACATCGCCCGTCACCTGTGGCTGCTCCGCCTTTCGTTTGCGTTTTTTGCGTTCCGCCACCCGCCCTCCATATTAGAATTTATGTTCTATATTCTGAGGACAGCATAGCACGCCCAGATGTGCAAATACAACCTGTCAAAATGTGCAAATTTTGGGCAAAAGATGCAAAAAACCGGCCTTCTCGGGCCGGTTTTAAATCTACGATGCTCTACGGACTACTACTTACCCCAGGTTTTTATATCCGCGCTCACGTCTGTAGGTGGTTCGTGGACATGCTCAACAACAAGCTCAACCGTGTTGCTGCCCCGCGTTACAGCAGGGTTTATGACGTAATAGCGCAGTGTGGTGGTGTTTCCGTCTCCAACACAATCCGCATCGGTCATCCATGGCGAGACATACGTCCCGTTGGCCCCATCCCCACCAAGGGACTCGGACACATCGGGATTAGAGCCGATCACGTACGAGCGAAGCGGGAAACCGTTGACCTGGTAGAACAGGGTCCACCCGTTGCCAAACTCACCCAGCGTATCCGCATACGCAAAAGAGATTCCAACACCATGCGTGAGTGGGTTCTCTCCAGAACGTGAAACACCATACAATTGAAAGGCAGGTGAAAGCACAATCGACACAGAAGCCTGGGCATGCACCGGTAAAACGCCCGTTTCCACCACCGGCTTCATCCACTCGCCGGGCAGCGCGGCGGTGCCCAGCACCGCTCCAGCCGAAGCAGTCAGGATTTTTAAAGCGTCACGGCGTCCAACCAGTTTTTGTCCAGTCATGCGACTCTCTCCTTCAATCACCACCCGGGAATTATCATGATTATATCGCAAACCGTTCTTTGATGCATCCGTTTTCGTATTCCAAATTTGTTGTTCCGGTCTTATACTGAAAGTACCGTTTCTACTCAGGAGTCCTATCATGCAGCTTCAACTCATCCGCAGCGCCACCATGCGCTTCAACTACAACCTGTGCCACTTCCTCACCGATCCCTACCTCTCTCCGCGCCATGCGCTGCCCTCCTACACCGGCAAATCGCCCAACCCCCTCGTCGATTTGCCCATCTCCACCGAGGCAGTCTTGCGCGGCATTGAAATGGCCCTCATCTCGCACCTGCACTCTGATCATTTCGATCCACTCGGCGCGGAACTGCTCCCCAAGGACCTGCCCATCCTCTGCCAACCGGACGATGTGGAACGCCTGGCCGCCAAAGGTTTCACCAACCTGCGTCCCGTGGAGGACAGCCTGCAATGGCAGGGCATCACCTTCACCCGCATCCCCGGTCGCCACGGTACGGGCAGCGTCCTCGATCAAATGGGCCACGCTTCGGGCTTCGTTTTTCAGACTCCCCACGAACCCACCGTGTACTGGGTCGGCGACTCCAACTGGTACGAGACCGTGGCTGAAGCCATCACGCGCTTTGACCCCGACATCATCATCACCCATTCCAATGGGGCCGTGTGGGGTGAGCATGTCCAAATCGTCATGGATGAAGCCCAAACCCTGGCCGTCTGCGAAGCCGCTCCGCGCAGCACCGTGGTCGCCGTGCACATGGAGGCCCTCGATCACGGCACCGTCACCCGCACTCAATTGCGTCAGGCCGCAGACGCGCGCGGCATCGGGCCCGAACGCCTGCTCATCCCCAACGACGGGGAGAAGCTGGCCTTTTCTTAGGAGAAAAAGATGAGCACCGCTGTGGACTGGCTGCTCGACCCCGCCGACCCCGGCCCGCGCTATCTGGCTCTGCGCGACCTGGCCGGCCTGCCCGCGGACGCTCCCGAGTTGTTGGCCGCCCGGCAAGCCGCGCATCGTCACGGGCCCATCGCCCTGGTGCTGGATGCGATGGACCCCGCCGGATACTGGGCCAAACCCGGGCCCGGCTACAACCCAAAATACACCAGCACCGTCTGGTCCATCATTCTGTTGGCCCAACTCGGCGCATGCATCGAGGAAGACCCGCGCATTGCTACTGCGTGCGCATACCTGCTCGAAAACAACCTCAACCCCGGCGGGCAGTTTTCCACCGGCAAGGGTCCCTCCGGCACTGTGGACTGCGTTCATGGTAACCTGACCGCCGCGCTCATCGCGCTGGGTTGCCAAGATCCGCGCCTGGAAAAAGCCTACGAGTGGATTGCCCGCAGCGTCACTGGAGAGGGCGTTGCGCCCATCACAGACCGGAAAGCCCCTGTGCGTTATTACTCCTACAAGCATGGCCCCGGGTTCCTGTGCGCCGCCAATAACTACCAGCCATGCGCCTGGGGCGCGGTAAAAATCATGCTGGCTCTGGCCGCCTGCCCGCCCGAATGGCAAACGCCGCTCATCCAGGCAGCCACTCAGCAAGGGGTGGATTTCTTACTATCCATCGACCCCGCTCAGGCCACCTACCCCAC
>JAEXTI010000478.1 GCA_023406965.1 Chloroflexota bacterium | reverse complement strand
CCCTAAACACAGGTAAGATTTGAACGAAATTAGCACTCTTTACAGAAGAGTGCTAAAAATTCGAAATCTTTCCGAAATTGTGCAGGAGGTATCTCACATGGCTTTCAACTTGAAACCCCTTGGTAGCCGCGTGGTCGTTGAGCCCATCGAGGCTGAAGATGTAACCGCCAGCGGTATCGTTCTCCCCGAAACCGCCAAGGAAAAACCCCAGAAGGGTAAAGTTCTCTCCGTCGGTGCGGGCGACCGGGATGACAGCGGCAAGCGTGTCCCGATGGACGTCAAGGTGGGTGACACCGTGTTGTATGCCAAGTATGGCGGCACCGAAATCAAGATCGACGGCAAAAAACTGTTGATTTTGCGCGAGAGCGACCTGCTCGCGATTGTCGAAGGTTAATTTTTCCCTCTAAGGAGTTTTGAAAATGGCTGCTAAACAACTCGTATTCTCCGATGAAGCTCGCCGCAAACTCAAGGCCGGCGTAGACGTCGTTGCCAACGCGGTTTCGACCACCCTCGGCCCCAAGGGCCGCAATGTGGCTTTGGATCGCAAGTTCGGCTCCCCCACCATCACCCATGACGGCGTGACCGTGGCCAAGGAAATCGAACTGGAAGACCCCTTCGAGAACATGGGCGCCCAGCTTCTGAAAGAAGCCGCGACCAAGACCAATGACATCGCCGGTGACGGCACCACTACCTCCACCGTTTTGGCGCATGCCATCGTGTCCGAAGGCCTCAAGAACCTGGCCGCCGGCGCCAACCCCATGCTCCTCAAGCGCGGTATCGAAGCCGCCTCGAAGGCGATTGCCGAAGGCATTAAGTCTCAGGCGATTGAGATTACCACCAAGGACGAAATTGCCAACGTGGCCATGATCTCCGCCCAGGACCGCCAGATCGGCGAGTTGATCGCCGAGGTGATGGACAAAGTCGGTAAAGACGGCGTCATCACGGTCGAGGAATCCAAGGGTCTCGAATTCGAGCAGGAATATGTCGAGGGTATGCAGTTCGACCGCGGTTACATCTCGCCCTATTTCATCACCGACAGCGAGCACATGGAATCGGTGATCAATGAGCCTTACATCCTGATCTATGACAAGAAGATCTCCGCCGCAGCCGATATCGTGCCCCTCCTGGAAAAACTGGTCCAGATCGGCAAGCGCGACCTGGTGATCATTGCTGAAGACGTGGACGGCGAAGCGCTGGCTACCCTGGTGCTGAACAAACTGCGCGGTATGCTCAACGTTTTGGCCATCAAGGCCCCCGGCTTTGGTGATCGCCGCAAGGCCATGCTGCAGGACCTGGCTGTCCTGACCGGTGGCTCCGTGATCTCGGAAGAGACCGGCCGCAAGCTCGAAACCGCTATCGTCGCCGACCTCGGCCGCGCCGAGAAGGTTGTTTCCGATAAGGACAACACCACCGTTGTGGGTGGCAAGGGCGATGAAATGGCCATCAAGGGCCGCATCGAGCAGATCCGCGTCGAGATCGACAAGACCACTTCCGATTACGATCGCGAAAAACTCCAGGAGCGCCTGGCCAAGCTGTCCGGCGGCGTCGCCATCATCCGCGTTGGCGCTGCGACCGAGACCGAGCTCAAGGAAAAGAAGCACCGCGTTGAGGACGCTCTGTCCGCGACCCGCGCCGCTGTGGAAGAAGGTATCGTCCCCGGTGGTGGTGTGGCCCTGATCAACGCCGTGTCCGCTCTGGACGGCCTCAAGATGGCCAACGAAGACGAGCAGATTGGTGTCAACATCGTGCGCAAGTCGCTCGAGGTTCCCATGCGCAAGATCGCCGAGAACGCCGGTATGGACGGCTCGGTAGTGGTTGAGAATGTTCGCCAGACTCAGAAGAGCAAGAAGAGCAAGCACTTCGGCTTCAATGTCATCAGTGGTCAGTACCTGGACCTGGTCAAAGACGGCGTGATTGATCCCGCCAAGGTGACTCGCGGCGCATTGGAAAATGCGGCCTCGATCGCGGCTATGATCCTGACCACCGAAGCTTTGATCACCGACGTTCCCGAGAAGAATTCCCCCGCTCCTGCTCCGCAGATGCCGGAATACTAAATCGACAGTGAGATAGGTCTTAGCAGGCCGCCAGAAATGGCGGCCTGTTTTATTAGCGCTTCGGCATTACCGTGATGGAGCCCGCCCTGTACTACAAAAAGCGCGCAACCTACCACTCAGAACCTTTTATTGTATAATCAGTCCAATGTCACGTTCCATCCTTGTTCGATTCTTTATCGTTTTGTTGTTTGCGGCCCTGGCTGTCGGATGCAATGCAACGCCTACGGCAGAGATGCCTTCTCCAGCAGAGACTTCAGCGCCGATCACACCAACCGACACTTCCCCGCCTCCCACGGCAACCACACCCCCCGTCGAGTTGGCCTTGCGCGTCAACGGCGAAGGCGTGCCACTGGCTGAATTTCAAGCCAGCCTGACGCAAATTCAACAGGCCCAGCCTGATCTGCCAGCCGAAGAACAGCGCCGTTTGGTGATTGACCAATTGGTGGAAGATACATTGCTGGCGCTGGCTGCCCGGCAAGGCGGCTTCCAGGTGGATGAGACGGCCCTATTGGCCCGCGAGGGAGAATTGGCGGCGCAGGCCGGCGGCGATGCTGCCCTGGTCGATTGGCAAACCCGCAACGGGTACACGCCCGAGTCTTTCCGCTCCGCGCTGCGCCGGGGCATGGAATCTGCCTGGCAGCGCGACCAGATTTTGAATGCCGTGCCGGAGACAGCCGAGCAGGTGCATGCCCGCCAGATCCTGGTGCTGACCGAAGAGGCTGCGGACCTGGTCAAGCGGCAGCTCAGCCAGGCGGGAGCGAACTTCGCCACGCTGGCCTTTGGGTATGATTTGTCCACCGGTGGCGATTTGGGTTGGTTCCCGCGCGGATACTTGATCCAACCGGCAGTGGAAGAGGCAGCTTTTGCCCTGCAGCCGGGCGAAGTGAGTGAAATCATTCAGTCCGATTACGGTTATCATATCATTCAGGTCATCGCCCGCGAAGAGCGAGCTCTGACCCAAGATGCTCGCCAGGCGCTCCAGCGCAAAGCCTTGGATAGTTGGCTGGAGCAAAACCGGGCGCAAAGCCAGGTGGAAGAACTGGTTCCTTAGTTGACAGGGGCGGGAAATTATTTCATGGAATCATTCGACGATCAAGAGCCACAATCTAAACCCTCCCGCCGGCGAGAGGGCGGTTTGCACTTCTGGGACGCCCTCAGTATTTTGCTGCTGGTAGGCGTTCTCATGCTGGTAGCGGTCACTTTGATGCTGGTGTTGAACCCTTACACCGCACTCAACCCTTACCCGCCACCTACTGCTGTTTCCACCCTGTTTATACCCACTTCCACAGCCACTCAGGTCCAGATGCCCCCC
>JAEXTI010000432.1 GCA_023406965.1 Chloroflexota bacterium | reverse complement strand
ACGGCTGCGCCGTCTTTGAGCTTTCATCCGGAGAATACCACTTCCAAACCATCGGGTAGCAAAACTCAGGAGCAGATTTCATGAACCTGTCCGATATTCACATCCGTGACCCCTTCGTCCTGCCGGTTCTCTCTAATGATCGCTATTACCTTTACGGCACGATGGGCCAGTACACCTGGGGTGATACCGCCGTTGGCTTCGACTGCTACACCAGCGCCGATCTTCAAACCTGGGAGGGGCCTTTTCCCGTCTTTCGTCCGCCGGCGGGCTTCTGGGCCGACCGCAGTTTTTGGGCCCCCGAAGTCCACGCCTACGCCGGGCGATATTACATGTTCGCCAGCTTCAAAGCCCTCGGAGTCTGCCGCGGCACGCAAATCCTGGCTGCCGATTCTCCCCTGGGTCCATTCAAACCGCTGAGTGCCGGACCGGTCACCCCACCCGATTGGGAATGCCTGGACGGCACTCTGTTCGTCTCTCCGGAAGGCACGCCCTGGATCGTGTTCTGCCACGAATGGGTGCAGGTCGGTGATGGCGAAGTTTGTGCCCTGCCCCTCAGCGAGGACCTCAGCGCCGCTGCCGGGGAGCCCGTTCTGTTGTTCACTGCCTCGCAAGCGCCCTGGGCGCAAGAACTCAACTCCAAGGGCCGCCGGGGAAATGTCACCGACGGGCCGTTCATGCACCGCCTGCTTAGCGGCGAATTATTAATCTTGTGGTCTAGCTTCATGGACGGCAATTACGCCATAGGCGTGGCTCGTTCCGCTTCGGGAAACATATTAGGTCCCTGGCAGCAGGATACCCAACCTCTGTATAGCGGCGATGGCGGGCACTGCATGACCTTCCGTGACTTTGATGGGAATACCTGGCTCAGCCTTCACCGCCCCAACGGCTTCCCCAACGAACGCCCGCTGTTCCTGCCATTGGATGAGAGGAGACTGGTGCATAAAACGGGGCAAGCCGCACAGTAAAACGGAGTATGTCGCACAGTTAAACGGAGCATGCCGCACACCGAAACGGGCGAAGCCGCACACTTTGGGTGAGGAAAACAGCGCCAGATAATCACAAAATGTGGCATTCTTTCTTCCAGAACATGGAGGAAAGGATGTCCCAGGAGAGATTATCATTGCGCAAAATACGAGAGATTTTACGGCTGAAAGAAGAAGCCGGGCTGTCAAACCGGGCGATCGGCCGGGCGTGCAAAATATCAAACAGCACGGTTGGAGAGTACCTACGCCGGGCGAAGGAAGCCAATTTGAGTTGGCCGTTACCCGACGGGATGAGCGAGGGAGAGCTGTACCAACGGCTGTTTCCAGAAGAGACGCTGCTCCCCGTCGACAGTGAACGGCCCGAGCCCGATTACGAGTACATCAAGAAAGAGTTGAAGAAGAAAGGCGTCACGCTCAAGCTGCTGTGGGAGGAGTATAGAGCAGAGCATCCTGAACGGGGCTATCAGTACACACAGTATTGCGAGTATTACCGGCGATGGGCAAAAACCCAATCTCCAACAGGTCGTTTCAACCACAAGGGCGGTGAAACGATGGAGGTGGATTACACAGGGGTGACCCTGACCATCACCGATCCCGAAACCGGGAAGAAACGTTCGGTCCCGGTATTTGTCACCTCATTACCTGCCAGCGGTTACATCTATGCCGAAGCGCAAGCCAGCCAGGAAAAAGCCAACTTTATCGGTGGGCATATTCGCGCATTTCAGTTTATTGGGGGTGTTCCCATTATCCTGCGCCCGGATAATCCCAAAATGGGTGTGACCCACCCGAACTACTATGAGCCAGATCTCAACCCTACTTATCAGGAAATGGCGGAGTATTACCAGGTTGCTGTGCTGCCTGCCAGAGTCAGAAAACCACGCGACAAGGGGGCTGTTGAAAATGGCGTGCAAAATGTAGAGCGCTGGGTGTTGGCCCCACTGCGGAACACAACTTTCTTCAGTCTGGCAGAGGCCAACCGGGCAGTCCAGAAGCTGGTAGAAGCGCTCAACAACAAAACAATGCCCCATATCGGCAAATCACGACGGGAATTGTTTGAAGAGATCGACTTGCCGGAGCTGCGACCATTGCCCGAGAGGCCTTATGAATTAGCCACCTGGAAAATGGCCAAGGTCAGTATAGACTACCATGTGGCCTTTGAGAAGCACTTCTACTCGGTGCCATTCTCCCTCATCCGGAAGCAGGTGGAAATCAAAGCCACGGAGCATCTGGTCGAAGTATTTCACAAGGGCAAGCAAGTGGCTGTTCATCCGCGCAGTTCGGCACAGGGTCGATTTACTACCCGAGCAGAACATATGCCGCCTAATCACCGCTTTGTCTACGAACTGGATGCCGACTGGCTGCTGAAACAAGCCCAAGAAGTGGGCCCTCACACCCTTGCTTATGTTCAAATCTTACTCAAGTCGCGGGCATTCCCTCAACAAGCCTATCGTTCTTGCCTGGGGGTTCTCAGCCTGGCGCGCAAATACCCTCAAGCGCTCTTTGAGAGCACCTGTGAGCGCGCCATCCAGGCCCGTCTGTTTTCCTACAAACAGCTCAAAGCCGAATTGGAGCACGCGCCCCAGTCGGTTCAACCTCTCGTCCACGAAAACATTCGTGGCGAGGGCTATTTCAACAACTAAAGGAGGTTTTTCGTGACTGATCCGGTTCTATTGGACAAACTACTCAAGCTGCGCCTGCCTGCCTTCCGAGAAGGCCTGCAGGAACAGCAGAACAACCCTCAATACCTTGATCTGACTTTTGAGGAGCGCCTGTCACTTCTCGTGGACCAGGAATGCACTCGCAGACATAACAATCGTATCCGCAATGCTTTGCACAGCGCAGCTTTCCCCATGCAGGCAGCTCCTGAGACCCTAGACCTATCTCCTTCGCGCGGGTTGGATCGTAAGCAAATCCTTGAGCTCTTCCAATGCGATTGGATTGCGAACAGCTTGAATATTTTGGTCCTCGGCCCAACAGGTTCGGGAAAATCTTTTGTGGCTAGCTCATTGGGCACAGCTGCAATCCGCTTGGGATATTCTGTCCGCTATTGCCACACCTCACGCTTGCTCCACACCCTGGACCAGACCCGTCAAGAGGCATCCTACACCACTACACTACGATCCCTTTCTCGCACCGATCTGTTGATCTTGGATGATTGGATGCGAGACCCGCTTTCCTTGACCAACGCCCAGGACATTCTAGAGGTCCTGGATGATCGCTTTGGGCATGCCTCCACTATCGTCATTGCACAGATGCCTGTCGCCGAATGGTTTTCTCAGATCCCCAGTCCGACCCTGGCAGATGCGATCTTGGACCGCCTCGTTCACACCGCCTACCGGATCCAACTTACCGGCGAGAGCCAGCGGAAACTCCGCTCGCCAATTCGGACCATGCCGCACACTTAAGTTACAATATCTTGTCTGGCCTGTTTTTCTTGCCGCTGTGCGGCATGCTCCGTTTTTCTGTGCGTTTTCACCGAAATACGCA
>JAEXTI010000413.1 GCA_023406965.1 Chloroflexota bacterium | reverse complement strand
TCATAGGCGGGCCAATTAAGCACTGATTGGGGAGAGAAGGAGATCAGTATGTTGTGCGTGGTACAAAAATCCAGTAGAGCGGGAACACCCGTCAGAGTCTGGGGTGAAATGACGCAATTGACGATTAGGGTGAAGTCGTGTTTGCTTTGAAGCTGCGATGCCCATTGAATATTTTCGAGTATTCTTTGAGCGCTGCCCGGCACAGAGCGGATGATGCCTTGCCAAAGCTCCGGATCGGGTGAGTCCAGGCTTATGACCAGCCGATCCAAATAGGGCAGGATTTGTTCCCGTTCTTTCAGCAACAGTCCATTGGAAAGCATGGTAAGTTCGGCAAATTTCAAAGTTCGAGAGGCATACTCAAGGAGTTGAACAATATTAGGAAAGAGGAGCGGCTCGCCGCCGGTAAGAATAAGCCGGTCAACGCCACTGCGCAGGACCTTGAGAACATGTTGGGCCTGTTCCAGGTTAAGTGGAGGAAAGGCCTGTTCATTTCGAGATAGGCCAAAGTCTTCGCAATAAACGCAATTTAAGTTGCAGCGGGTGGTCAGATAGTACGTGGCAACCAGGGGGGCAAGTAGCAGGTCGCGGCGCAGGAGTCGGATGGCGTTGCGAAGGTAATTGGCAGCGAAAGAAGGCACGGTACTAATCCGTTGAACTTGGGGAGATGGGTGAAGACCCTTGTTCCGGGGGAATCTCGTTCAGAGAACCAGCCTGTTCCAATGATTTCGCAATATGCTCTTGTAATGTAGTCTGGTCCGGTTTCTTTTTCCCCAAGGTGCGTAAACGCTGCAAGAGGAAAGAGGTGATGCTTTTTGTAAGCTGGCTGAGCGTTTCAGAGGAGAGTCGCTCGCCTTTTTCGAACCATACTGTGGCGGCGTACCCCATGACGGCAGTAGTCGAAGCGGCGATCGCTGCGCCAAGCATCCATCCGGGAATTCCGCCGAGTTTGCTCAATTCATAGAAGAGGGTGCGGCCCAAGAAACCCAATCCAAATGTGATTACCAGTTCACGCGCGCGAGCCAGGGTGATTTCGTAGTTATATATCCGAGCGATGCCCAATACCATGATGGACTGCGCCGCAGCGAGGGGCAGGAAGTCGACAAAGGGAAGGGGCGTGAGCGCAATTACAACAGAAGCAGAAGCCGCATTGATGATGGTGCGTTGCGCCAATGCGGAGCGGTATTGAGGCAGCGCGCGACCAAGAGCAGCAATCATACCTGGCTCGGTGACGGCGATGGCGGTGAGAACCTGTTCCAGGTTTTCACCTGTTTGAGCCACCAATGGTATCACCTGGGAGACATCCAGTTTGAGATTAACGGCAGCTTGATTAACAACTTCTCGCTTGTGGCGCTTAACCATGTCGATCTTATTCAACACAACCAGATGGGGCTTCTTTAACTCCAGCAGGCTTTGATATAAATCTAATTCTGTTTGTTTGACTCCCTGGATAGCATCGAAAACGATGATTAGAAAATCGGCCTGAGCGGCGGCTGAAAAAGCTTCATCGCGTTCTCTTTCGCCCACTTCGCCCACGGCATCGGCTCCGGGAGTGTCTATGATGGCAAACAGGCCGGCATCTGCATGCTGGTTCTTGCGTGTTGTACCAGGGATGGGACTGACGGCGGCTGAATAGAGCTTGTTGTCGACCTGTTGGTTATATAGAGTCGATTTACCCACGTTGGCTGGCCCGACAATGGCAACGCGGTGTTTGTCCCCAAAGGCAGCTTTGATTTGCGAACTAGCCATTCTCAAAAGCATGCGCATGAGCTCAAGCTTGTTGGGCATGCCTTTGACCAGTGATTGCAGGGTGGCACGCTCATCGGCCGAGAGTGAATTCCATACCGAATCGATTGAATCTCTTGTGTCCGGGGGTAGCTGCTTGACTATACCGTCGAGGCTTGGCATCCTCTCGCTCCTCTTGGTTGATTACTCATTCTGGTTAGGGCCGGGGTTGTTTTTGCTTGCAAAGTTGCCCATGTCTAATTGAATTGTACCCGAGTTTTCAAGATTGCCCTATGTACCGCCGCAGAATAAGATCTATCTGTAGACCATACCCTTCTCCAAATAGGTTAAGGTGATTTAAAAGGTGGTAGAGGTTATAGATATCGCGGCGGTCGGAATATCCCGGTTCGAGCGGCATGGCCGACTCGTAGGCCTGGTAAAAACGCGCGCCGAATCCACCAAACAACTCGGTGTAGGCAAGCTCCGCTTCCCTATCACCATAATAGACAGCAGGGTCGATTAATACCGGCTCAGAAAGCGGTCCGGGTATGACATTGCCAGACCAAAGATCGCCGTGGAGAAGAGAAGGTTTCCGCCGCACATGTGATAACCAGCAATCCAGGCGATCTAGTAATGTTTCCAGTCCGCGGCGTCGTTGCGCTGAAAGGTTGCCCAGCGAGGCTGCCAACTCGATTTGAGGCTGGAGTCGAGAATCACGGTAAAAGGTGACCCAGTCTGCCTCCCATCGGTTGATCTGAGGCGTTGGGCCGATATAATTATTGCGCTCCAACCCATAATTTTGCTGAGTGGTCTGATGTAGTGCGGCTAGCTGTTCGCCGAAGAGCCCAGGGTCCAAACGGTTTGTGTGTCCTGGTTCAGGGCTCAGCCATTCCAGCAGCAGGAAAGAAGGGAACGCGTTGTCCGATGAACTACCAACTGCCAGAACTTTTGGAGCACGCACGGCATTTGCCACTTCGAGTAGTTTGAGTCCGTGAGCTTCCGCGGAGAATACATCGGACGAGATGGAAGCGTTCCACTTTAGAAAGAACTCGTCTTGCGCAGTGCGAATGTGCCTGGCGTTATTAATACAGCCGCCTGATAGAGCGCGGGCGCTGACGACGGGGTCTGTGACACCAATCTGAATAAGTGCCTGTTGGAGCGGTTCGAGCAGCGATTGGGGAAGGTCGATCACAGGTTTTCTTGCTTACGGATGGCTTCGAGCAAGCGTGAGCAGGCCTCGTAGATAAGCTCGTAAACATAATCAAATTGGCCGGTATAGTACGGATCCGGTACATCTTGGGGGCGACCCGGAGGAGAAAATTCGAGCATGCGGTGGACTTTTGGGATGCGCTGCATGTTGCGGAGGTTTTCGCCATCCATGGCCAGAATGTAATGGTAGGTTTCGTAATCACGAGCAGTAATTTGGACGGCGCGCTTTAACGGGTTGAGCGAAATGTTTTGTTTACGCAGAACGTTTTGTGTTCCAGGGTGAGGTGGCTCACCGATTTCCCAGGTGGATGTGGCTGCGGAAGCGATTTGAAAGAACTGACTCAGTCCGGCTTGATCTACCATGTGTTGAAAGACCGCCTCCGCCATAGGCGAGCGACAAATGTTACCGGTGCAGACAAAGAGAACGCGGATGAGTTGTGTCGAAGGCATGAACGAAACCTATCCTCTGCCTGCCATAACCACCAATAGCCATATACCATAGATGACGGCGGCAATTCCAATAACCCAGAGAACGTTCGTGACGATCTTCAAGGCCCGATCAGAAGGGTTTAAATCTAGAATGATGCTGCGCAGGCCGACCAGGGCATGGGAGACGACCAGGATAAGGAAGATGCCTTCGATGATGGGAATGATCGGGATCTGATAGTAGGCCACAACATCCGCATAGGAAAGCAGCCCGCCGGGGGCTACCAGATGATTGACCACAAAATGCAAACCCAGCAAGAGCACGATGAATAAGCCGGCGAAGATCTTAAAAATCCAGACACCGGCGCCTTCGCGAGCTTTGTAAATTGGGCGATTGAAATCTGACATGATCTGGCTCCTACTCGGTGAAGAACATGACATAACCAAAGATGAGTGTGCCGATGATCGCGAAGGTCATCAGGGCGATGAAGATCTGGCGTTGAAACCGGACGCCGATGCGGAAGCTGTTGAGAGCAATGCGTATACCGTTGAGACCGTGAATTAAACCTGCCGCGATAACAAGGAGTTCACCGATCTTGATGACCGGGGTCTTTGCTAACGCAATGAAGTTGTCATACGCTTCGGGGCCTTTCACCAGTGTGCTTAACATGTACAGGTGTAAAAAGAGGTAAAGCGTCAGACCGAGGGCAGTAATGCGATTGAGAATGAACGCCAGGGTGCCAAGGCTGCGGCTGCGTGGATCGAACCAGCGCCAAAACTTTGAGGCGGTGGGTTGGTTGCTCATGATTAATCCTCTGTTGTTGAACGTTTAAAGAAGCGCTTCACCTTGCGGCGAATGACCTTGCGGCGTAAATCCATGATGCGCCAGGCCGGGTCGACGTTGGACGGGCAGACTTCAGAACACTCAAAACCGTTATGGCAGCGCCATAAGCCTTCGGCGCAGTTCGCCCAATCCAGAATGGAAGTTCTTGGCGAGATCGTTTGAGTTTGCTGGGCGCCTGCCAACGCAGCCGGTCCGAAGTAATCAGGGTTGGTGAGGGCTGAAGGACAGGCCGAGACGCACATACCGCATTCCAGGCAGTCTACGAGGCGCTCGTGATCATATCCATCCTCGGGGAAAGTGCCTTTTTGGTGGGGGAGGTGCGCGTGCTCGACAGGCGCTACTTGCACCGCCTGGGCGTCTTCCATGCGTGTATAGAAGGTGCTCATGTCAACCACCAAGTCGGCAATCACCGGGAAGTTGCGCAGCGGATCGATGCGTAGCGTGCCACCGTTATGGGTGACTGAACGGATCAGGGTGATGCAGGTCAGTTTCTCGACGCCGTTGACCAGCATTCCACAAGCGCCGCATGTGGAGTGGTGGCAGGCATGGCGGTAGCAAAGGCTGCGGTCATGAAATGCCCACACGCGTTCGATGCCGTCCAGGACATACTCGTCGGGATCAACCTCAAGTTTGAAAGCTTGCCGGTAACGAGCGCCATTGGCTTTTTGACGAGAAATGGCAAAAGTGACTGTCCAGCGCTCTTTACTCATGGCGGGCTCCCGAGGAACGGTAATATTCGCGATAAGATCGCAAGGGCGAATCGGCGGTGTGGCATTCTACGTTCATACCCAATTTTCGGCAGACAAGGTCGGCTGTCTTTTCAGCCATGACCCGGCAAGTAGTAGCCTTTCCGCCGATAATGGTGACGATATTGGCTAATCCGTCCGATTCCTGGTGGTCAAAACATTTGAAGGTACGCGCCAAACTGCGTCCGGATTGACCTTTTCCCAGCAGGGGGCGGGCAGACATATATCGGCCTCGCTCTCGAGCCTTGGCGATGCTCGGCACCAGGTCTGCGGCGTCGCGATACATCTGGACAACTTGCGCATTATCTACGGGAATATAATCCACATCTTCAGTTTCATAAGACGTGGTGCCAATGACGACCATGCGGCGCTGCGGAATGAGGATATCGCCATCGCCGGGCTCAATGAGCCGGTTGAGCACACGGTTGACCAGTCGGGAGTCAAATGCCACCATGACCCCGGGCGTAGGAGTGATTTCAACTTGGGCGGGAGAGCCCTTGAGTACGCCTCCAGCCCACGCGCCGGCGGCATTTATCACGATGTCGCCGTTCACTTCATAGGATTGAGCCGAGGTGCGGTCCAGTACCTTTAGCCCGGTGACCGCTGATTGGCCATTGATAATTAATCCGCTTACTTCATGATATGGGCGGAACTCGGCCCCCAGGGCCCGGGCAGAAGAGGCAAAGATCAACGCCAGTCGCAGTGGATCAAAGACGCCATCGGGTACATGATAAGCAGCCAGGATACGAGGGTTGAGATTAGGCTCTAGGCGCAAGGCTTCGGTGGTTGAGATCTTCTCGATGGGGATGCCACATTCCTGCGCGCCGGTTTCAAAACGAGAGGCGTATTCGAGATCGCTTTCGGCAATGGCGACAAACAAGCCGCCATTATATTCGATACATTGAGAGGCAATACGACGCAGAGTAATATTTTCCTGGATACATTCGATGGCCGATTCCTGGTCATTGACACAGTACCGGGCGCCGCTATGCAGCAAACCGTGGGTGCGGCCTGACGTGCCCGAAGCAATTTCGCCGCGGTCGAAGACCGTCACGGAAAAACCGCGCTGCGCCAGATCATAAGCCAGAGCGCAGCCAGTGAAGCCGGCGCCAATAATGAGAGCGTGGGGAGTGGAGGATTTCATCATGAGGATTATACTTACGATTCGACCCAGTCCAAAGTACGGGTGACAGCCTTTTTCCATGATGAATAGTACTTTTCCCGGCGGACTTCATCCATCTGAGGTGACCAGGAGCGATCTTCTTGCCAATTGGCTCTCAGAGAGGCGAAGTCTTTCCAGAATCCAACTGCCAGTCCTGCAGCGTAGGCAGCCCCGAGAGCGGTAATTTCTGCAATGCGCGGGCGAACGACAGGCACATTGAGAATGTCGGCCTGGAATTGCATGAGTAACTCATTGGCAACCATGCCTCCATCGACTTTTAGCCTGTTGAGGGACACACCAGAGTCTTTGGCCATGGCTTCGGCGACCTCGCGGGTCTGATATGCGGTCGCCTCCAACACTGCGCGTGCCAGATGCCCGCGATTGACAAAGCGGGTCAAACCGGCAATCACTCCGCGGGCGTCGCTGCGCCAATAGGGGGCGAAGAGGCCAGAGAAGGCTGGAACGAAGTACACGCCTCCATTATCTTCGACGGTGCGAGCCAAGGGCTCGATGTCTGTTGATTTTTCAATGATGCCAAGGTTGTCGCGTAACCATTGAACCAGGGCGCCGGCGATGGCAATCGAACCTTCCAGGGCATAGACCGCGGGTTGGTTGCCAATTTTGTAACCCATTGTGGTCAGAAGACCATACTGGCTCTGGGTAGGTTGGGTACCCGTATTCATCAGCATGAAACAGCCCGTACCATATGTATTCTTGGCCTCGCCGGGATCGAAACAGGCTTGCCCAAAAAGCGCGGCGTGCTGGTCGCCTAACACCCCGGCGATTGGAATTCCGGGGAGCAAGTCTTGAATATAGCCGTACACCTCAGAGGAAGAGCGGATGCTCGGCAGCATTGAGCGAGGGATGCCTAATATCTCCAACATGGAAGTGTCCCAGTCCAATGTGTTGATATTCATCAACATGGTGCGAGAGGCGTTGGTGACGTCGGTGATGTGAAGCCCGCCGCGAGGGCCGCCCGTCAGATTCCACAGAAGCCAGGTATCAACATTGCCAAAGATCGCATCACCCTTGTCGGCGGCTGTTCTGAGCCCAGGAGTATGGTCCAGGTACCAACGAATTTTTGGGCCAGAAAAATACGTAGCCAGGGGCAATCCGACCAGGGAGCGAAAACGGTCTTGCCCGCCGTCTCGAGCAAGCTCGGCGCATAGATCTGCTGTGCGGGTATCTTGCCAAA
>JAEXTI010000411.1 GCA_023406965.1 Chloroflexota bacterium | reverse complement strand
GATTGTTCACGGTAGTATTCGAGGGGGGACATAGCGTTCATCTTTTAATTGTACTCCTATCGACACAAGACATCGGTTGGTTTTGGTGTCTTGAGTCTAGACCATCCCCCAAGGGGAGAGTCAAGGGCACCTTTGCTCGTCCATCCATTCGTCAATTGCAGTTTGTGTGGTCATCTCGCTGCGCAGGTTGCGCCAGACCTGGCACACCAGTGGGCGAATAGCGATGTTGATCTGAATGGCTTGATCGGAGAGGGCTAGGGCGCTGTCCAGGTCACCGGTCTGCGCGTAGCCTTTGATGAACACGGTCAGTTCTGCCGCAGACAACGGGCTCAGGCCATCATCACGGGCCTGTTCATAGATGCGCTTGACCTCTTCCCAATCCCCCTGTTGGGCGGCCAGGCCGGCTTTGCTCACGGCATAACACCAGCCATGGGCCGGTTCAGGCCCCAGAAAGGCCGGCGGCTGCGCGGATTCACCTGGCAAGATTTGCGCCGTATTGCTCAGCGGCAGTGCGGCTAGCAGTGCCTCGGGCAAATGAGGCAGAAGGGCGTCCTCGGGGGAGAGAACGCGCAGGCAGGTTCCCGGCGTGGCGTAAATCACCACCGACTGCGAGGTGTTCCCTGAGAAGGTCAGGTGCGATACGGGCGTGTTGGGCTCGTAACTGGGTAGATGGTTGTTGCGGTATGCCATGTCGAATAGTTTGTAACGCACATTTGGGGCATGGTTTTCTGGGTCATAAACCCAATTGAGCAGCCCGGTGAGCGAATTATCAGTCAAGTATTTGGAAGGGGGCTGGTGCGTGATGATGAGGGTGTCTGGCTGGAGTTGCGGAGCGCGCCAAACGAGCTGCCAGAAAGTGTCGCGGGTGAGGTCCCATTCCCGGCGATAGGTGTTCATCTGCTGAAAGTGAAAACCAACGATGAATGCAATCAACACTGCCATAATGGCGGAAGTATGCTTCGGTTTGATGAATATGCTTATCAGCGCGGCTAAAGTCAGGCACGCCCCGGCCATGAAGGGCAGTGTGGTGCGATCCCAGGAGTAGCTCAGAGTTACTTGCAGCCCCGCCGCCCACACCGGAATGCCCCCCGCCAGCATGGCGAATGCCCCCAGGAGAAATCCCTTCCGCCCCCACCCCTCATCGGCGGCAATACTTTCGGCAGAGTAGCGGCGAGAATCGATAAAAAGAAACATCCCAAGAAAAACAATCACACCTGCAAGCAGCGTAAGGTATAGCGAAAGGGTGGCGCCGCCCGGCGGGATTTTGAAAACGCCCCCCCAGGCATGTAGCCCGACGGTAAACACATTTTGTGTGACCTTCGAGGCCAACAGGAGGGCTTCCCAGGGGTTGGAGCGCAGATTCTGTACAATGGTCGGTTGATAGTACACCGATTGAAACACCAGGCCACGCCAGATTAGATATCCACCAAAGAGGAGCAAGTAGGGCAGCCAGTGCAGGGCCAGTTTCTGCCAGCGCCGGGAAGGATTTTGACGCCAAATGACTGCGCCCAGCAGCACCGGGCGTAGTAATTCCAGGCCGGCGAAGTATTCGATGCCGAACATGCTTAATCCTGTGACCAGGGATGCGATGGTATAAGGGATGAAGGCGCGCGGCTGCTGGATGGAGCGCACCATGAAGATGAATGACACCATGAGCAGGCAGAAGGTGGCGAAGTGCAAGCAAAATTCCAGGGGCATGGCCTGTTGCATGAAACCCGGGTATACCGCCAGCAGGCAGGCTGCCCAGGTGAAGATGCGCTTGCGTTCGGGCCACGTTAGTGCCAGAGCCTTGTAGAACAACACCGGCATCAACCAGCGTAGAAGGAGCAAAAAGGCATGATAGGCCCAGATGGTTTCCTGGAACAAAGGCGTGATCAGCCGGTAGATCCACGGGGCGAAGGGGCGAAAACCGCCCAGATAATCGTGGAAGCCTTCCGGGCCATAGCGGTGATAAGTGTACAGAAAAGCCGGGTCGTCTCCGTAAAGCCCTAATTGTGGGAGGACAACCCCATAGCTGAGCAAAACCAAAACCAGCAACACGCCATACAGTTGGATCTCGGGTTTTTGGATGAAGCGAAGGACGGCTTTCATGAGTGGGTCGAATTATACGGTCATTTGCCGCCCTCCGACAAGGCCAGGTACTGCTCCTCTTCTAGCGGCGAGGCGAGAATGATTGATGCAACTAATCCGGGCCGGGCCCTAGGGCAAGGTTTGCAGGATTTCCACCACCTCGGTGTGACCGAGCGCTTGGGCCATGTCCAACGCGCTGCGCCCGTCTTTGGTGCGGGCAGACGGGTCGGCGCCGTGATCCAGCAGCAGGCGCACCATTTCAGCCTGCCCGTTGGCGGCCGCCGCTTGCAGCGGGGTGAAATCTTCGGCCTGGCGGGCGTTTACGTCGGCGCCATGGGCGATGAGGATTTGGGCGACCTTGAAGTGCTGCCCGGCGACCGCGGAATGGAGCGGCATCACGCGCTGCGGGTTGGCCGAAGGCCGGTTGACCTCTGCCCCGTTCTTTAGCAGCAGTTCGACAATCTCGGTTCGACCGAAGAAAGCAGCCAACCCCAACGGTG
>JAEXTI010000400.1 GCA_023406965.1 Chloroflexota bacterium | reverse complement strand
CTATCCGTTCTGCCCGGCGGCGCAGAATTCCTTCCCCGCATGGCTGCCGCGGCGATTGGCTTGCTGCCGCAAGACGAGCGCATTACACACCTGGCGGGCGATGTGACCGTCGAGGCTCTGCCGCTCTTTGATGCATCCGAGGCGCTGGTCGAAGAGCGCGGCGCGCTGTTCCAGCTTCACGCCCTGCTGGCGGCGCGGACTGCCTGGAGCTTGTTGATGAGTCATAGCGCGGGGGCCGGGCTGGGCACTTTGGTGGAGAGGATCTAAATGAGCGACTCTCTTGTCCTGCTGCAAGAACAACTTTCCGGGCCGCGCCAACCCGTCGAACTGGCCCGCCTGGTCGAGCAAATCCAGGCAGGCAGCCAACCGGCGGTTCTGCGCCCGCACCTGGCAACGCTGGAAGAGGTCGCCGCGCAAACCGGCGACCCTGCCCTTTGGCTGGCCCTGGGGACGGCGCAAGAAACCCTGGGTGAATTTGCCACCGCTCGCCGCTTGCTGGAACAAGCCGTGAGCGGTTTGGAAGCCACCGCCGACCCGCGGCAATTGGCCGAAGCGCGCTGCCGCTTGGGCAGCTTGCTGCGTGAATTGGGTCTGTTCGCGGAAGCCAGGGCGTTGATCGAGGCTGCTCTGGTCGCGGATGAAAGTGCCGGCGGACAACCCGGCCCGGCATTGTTGCGCGATTGGAATGCCCTGGGCCAACTGCTGCAAGACGAAGGTAACCCGGACGAAGCTTTGCCTGTGCTGCGCCGCGCCTGGGAAGCCGCCGAGCAGACCCTGCCCCCGGGCCAACCGCTGCGCGCCGTCATCGCCACCAATCTGGCCAGCGTGCTACGCGATTTAGGTCTTGCAGACCAGGCCGTGATCTATCATCGCGTGGCGTTGCAGGAGGATGAAGATTATCGCGGCACGGAGCATCCTTCTATAGGCCGTGAGGCTATTGACCTGGCGGTGACCCTGCTGGCTGTGGGCGACCCGGTCGGAGCGCAATCGCTGGCTGAGCGAGCCCTGGCGGTGGATGAGGCTTGCTTTGGGGCGCAGCACCCCGCGGTCGGGCGCGATCTGGCTAACCTGGCTGAAATTCTACGCGCGCGAGGCAACCTGGATGCCTCTGAAGCGGCCACTCGTCGGGCGATAGGCATCTTTGTTACCAGCTATGGCAAGTTTCACCCCCTCACCGGCACGTTGTGGAACAACCTGGGGCACACCCTACAAATGCAGCGCCGCTATGACGACGCGCTCAATGCTTTCAATCAGGCCATGGTCATCTTGCAAAAACGCCACGGGCCGGGCCATCTCAGCGTGGGGCTGGTATATGGCAACATCGGCGCGATCATGCAGATGCAGGGCAAGCTGATGGCGGCGCGGATTTCGCTGGACCATGCCCTGCACGTCTGCGAGGCGGCCCTGGGCAAGGAGCATCCCACCGTGGCGGTGTTGATCAAGAACCTCGCCGAGGTGTTGCGCCAGTCGGGGGATTTGACGGGAGCGCGAACGGCTTGCGAGCGGGCTCTGGCAATCGACACGGCCTTGTTGGGGCCCGACCATCCCAACACAGCTCTGGCCCATGCCAACCTGGGGCGCGTGCTGCAAGGAATGGGCGACCTGCCCGGAGCCGAAGAGCACACTCGCCTGGCGCTGGCAGTGGAAGAGGCGGCTTTTGGCCAATCTCACACGCGCATCGCCGGACGGTTGAACGGCCTGGGGCTGATCCTGCGCGAGCAAGGCCGCCTGGAGGAAGCCGCTCAGGTGCTGGAGCAGGCGCGTACTGTGGCTGGGCAGGTATATTCGGGCCCGGCCCTGGACGCGGCCAATATTCATACCAACCTGGGTGTGGTGCTGCAGGATCTGGGCCGGGCGGACGAGGCCCGTGCAGAACTGCAAACGGCGCTGGAACTGTATAAAAAGCTGCTCCCCGCCGGGCACGGGCGCATCCAGGCAGTGGAGAAGCGGTTGGTTTAGGGAGACATTCAAACCCTAAGGGTCTTCGGAGACCCTTAGGGTTTAGTCTTGCATCCTATTTCACCTCAACAATGATTGCGAATGACTCCAGAGGGTCCACATCGGTTTCCCAAGAGCGGCGGTAGACCAGCTTCAAGATCTCTTGTCCCGTTACCACTGCTTTGAAGCGCAGGGTAATCACGCCGGGCGAGCCGGGCATCTCGTTTTCGGGGGCATACGACGGTTCTTCGGCCAACTCCAGAATCTGCAAGTCTGTGTTTTCCAGTTCCCAGTTGTAGCCGGTGGTGATGTTGCCTTCCAGGTTCACGGTCAGCACATCGCCCACCGCCAGCGTGATCGTCTTTCCGGCATCTTTTTCAGTGATTGTGGTTCCCGCCTCACCCGCGCTGCAAGCGCACAAGCTGAAGGCAAAAGTCAGGAAGATCAAATATTTGCCGAATCGTAGCATGGCAGTCTCCTTTCCTGATCATCCAGCAGCCTTAAGACGGGGGTGGGCAGAGAAAGGTTCCGTTGGCGAGAATAGAAAGATGCTTTAGCGTTTTCTTAATTTCAGGTGATTGACTCCAGCCGTGGTCGTGATAGAATGTGTAAAGCGACTAATTTTGTCGCTTTACACTATTTAGGAGTTTACCCCCGTGGAATTTTTCGTTGCCTTTATTACCGGTTTGACGGCCGGCGGCCTGAGCTGCCTGGCGGTGCAAGGGGGATTGCTGGCCAGCTCGATGGCTCGCCAGATGGAAGAAAACCTGGCGCCATCCGGCAAGCGTTCCAGGAACGCCCCCCAGGCCAAACCGGCTTCGGCGCGCCCCATTGTGCTGTTCCTGGTGGCCAAGCTGGTAGCCTATACCCTCCTGGGAGCTTTGCTGGGCGCGCTGGGTTCGGTCTTCCAGCTCACCATACTCACCCGAGCCATCCTCCTGGTAGTCATCGGCGTGTTCATGCTCGGCAATGGCCTGCGCATGCTCAATGCGCATCCCATTTTCCGTTATTTTGCCATCGAGACACCCTCCTTCCTCACGCGCTACATCCGCCGGGTGGCCAAGAACGACTCGGATGTAACGCCCTTGTTCCTCGGCGCGCTCACCGTGCTCATCCCCTGCGGGGTGACTCAGTCCATGATGGCCCTGGCCATCGGCAGCGCCGATCCACTCTTCGGGGCGGGCATCTTGTTGGCCTTCACCCTGGGAGCCAGCCCGGTTTTCTTCGGCGTGGCATACCTGACCCTGCGGTTGGGCTCGCGCCTGGAAGCCAATTTCATGCGCTTTGTGGCCGTGGTGGTGCTCATTTTGGGTCTGGTGACGATTGACTCAGGTTTGAACTTGATGGGCGCGCCTTCGGTCAGCCGCGCGATCAATAATTTGCGCGCGCCGGCCGGCGAAGTTGCTAGCAGCGAGACGCCTCTTGCAACCGAATTGGTGGTGGAAGCGCGCAACGAAGGCTATTTCCCCACCCTGCTGCGGGCCAAAGCCGGTGAGCCGGTGACCCTGACCCTGGTGACCAACGAGACGCTTTCTTGCTCGCGGGCCTTTGTCATCCCGGCGCTGCAAGTCGAAGAACTGCTGCCTGGAACCGGCCGCGTGACGTTCGATATCCCGCCCCAAGAAGCCGGGACGAAGATGAAGTTCACCTGCTCGATGGGGATGTACACGGGCGAGATTGTATTCCAGTAGGAAGTGTTCCCATGCAGAAGAAGACTTTTCAAATTGCTGATATGCACTGTTCATCCTGTGCCATGCGCCTGGAGGCCATCGAGGACGAGCTGGAAGGGGTGCGCTCGGTGCGCGCCAGTTACCAGAAAGCGCGCATGGAGGTGGAGTTTGACGAGACGAAAGTCAGCGAAGCCGCGATTATTGAGGCGGTGAAGGAGAAGGGGTATCGGGTGGATGTGTAAACTCGGCCATGTTTGGATGTTTATTAAAACCCTAAGGGTCTTCTGAGACCCTTAGGGTTTTAATTTTCAGGTATTTATGACAGGTCACTCCCATTTTTAAGACGCTTATTACTTCCCGGAAGGCCGGTTAACGCATAGACTCTTTAGGTTGAGTATGCTTGTCTATACCGGCAACCAGAAGTCTACCCGGAGTTCCCGGTTCACATCAAAAATATTTTCTTTTTAGGAGTGATCCATGACCAACCGTCCAAAGGTTACACTTGATGGCAATGAGGCTGTCGCGCATGTCGCGTATCGCCTGAGTGAGGTGATTGCCATTTACCCGATCACCCCATCTTCTGCGATGGGAGAATGGTCGGATGAATGGGCCGCCAAAGTCCGACCCAACGTGTGGGGCACCATCCCGCTGGTGGCTGAAATGCAGTCCGAAGGCGGCGCTGCCGGCGCTGTGCACGGCGCGCTGCAGACTGGCTCGTTGACCACCACCTTCACCGCTTCGCAGGGCTTGCTGCTGATGATCCCCAACATGTACAAGATCGCCGGCGAATTGACCTCGGCGGTCATTCATGTTACGGCCCGCTCGCTGGCTGCCCACGCCCTGTCGATTTTCGGCGACCACTCGGACGTGATGGCAGTTCGCCAGACCGGCTTTGCCATGCTGGCTTCCGCCTCGGTGCAGGAAGCGCAAGACATGGCCCTTATCGCCCACGCCACCACGCTGAAGGCCCGCGTGCCTTTCTTGCATTTCTTCGACGGCTTCCGCACCTCGCACGAAGTGCAGAAGATCGAGCAGTTGACCGATGAAGACCTGCTCTCGATGATCGATGAAGAACTCATCTCGGCCCACCGCGCCCGCGCCCTCACCCCCGACAAGCCTGTGCTGCGCGGCACCGCTCAGAACCCCGATGTGTACTTCCAGGGCCGCGAGACGGTCAACCCGTTCTATGCCCGCGTTCCCGAACTGACCCAAGAATCGATGGACAAGTTCGCCGCGCTGACCGGCCGCAAATATCATTTGTTTGACTATACGGGCGCTCCGGATGCCGAGCGAATCGTGGTTGTCATGGGCTCTGGCGCTGACACCGTTGAAGAAACTGCCAACTACCTGAACACCCACGGCGAGAAAGTCGGCGTGGTCACCGTGCACCTGTACCGCCCATTCTCACCCAAGCACCTGCTCCAGGCGCTGCCCGCTACCACCCGCTCGATTGCCGTCCTCGACCGCACCAAAGAGCCCGGTTCCATCGGCGAGCCGCTGTACATGGATGTTGTAACGGCTTTGGCCGAAGGTCTGGCCGATGGGTATGCTCCCTTCAAGAGCATGCCGGCCATGATTGGTGGACGCTACGGCCTGTCTTCCAAGGAATTCAGCCCGGCCATGGCCAAGGCTGTCTTCGACGAGATGAAGAAAGCCAAGCCCAAGAAGCATTTCACCGTGGGCATCCACGACGATGTTTCTCACACCAGCCTGGACTTCGACCCCACCTTCTCCATCACCGACCCCACCACGGTGGAATGCGTGTTCTTTGGCCTGGGCGCTGACGGCACTGTGGGCGCGAACAAGAACTCCATCAAGATCATCGGCGAAGAAACCGACAACTATGCCCAGGGTTACTTCGTGTACGACTCCAAGAAATCCGGCACGGTCACTATCTCTCACCTGCGCTTTGGCCCCAAGCCCCAGCGCGCGCCGTATGTGATCGACAAGGCCTCGTTCGTGGCCTGCCACCAGTTCAGCTTCCTCGAGCGCGTCGATATGACTCGCTACTGCAAGCCTGGCGCGGTGTTCCTGATCAACAGCATCTACGGCCCTGAGGAAGTTTGGGACCATCTCCCTGTTCAGGTTCAGAAAGACATCATTTCCAAGAACCTTAAGTTCTACGTGATCGATGCGTACGAAGTGGCCCAAAAGACCGGCATGGGTGGGCGCATCAATACCATCATGCAGACCTGCTTCTTTGCCATCTCGGGCGTGCTGCCTCGCGAACAGGCGATTGCCGAGATCAAGAAATCGATCAAGAAGACTTATGGCAAGCGCGGCGAGGCCGTGGTTCAAAAGAACTTCGAAGCCGTCGACCACTCTCTGTCGAACCTGCACGAGGTGAAAGTGCCCGCCCAGGTCACCTCGACCTTCGGGCGCCGTGACGCGGTTATGGGCAACCCGCCCGCCTTCGTCAAGGACGTGTTGGGGCCCATCTTGGCCTTCGAAGGCGATGACCTGCCCGTTTCGGCCATGCCCGTCGACGGCACTTTCCCAACCGCCACCTCGCAGTATGAGAAGCGCAACATCTCCCTCGAAATCCCCGCCTGGAACCCCGATATCTGCATCCAGTGCGGAAAATGCGTCATGGTCTGCCCGCACGCGGTCATCCGCATGAAGGTGTACGACAGCGCTTTGCTGGCCAATGCCCCGGCGACCTTCAAATCGCTGGACGCCAAGTTCCGCGAACTGCCCGGAACAAAGTTCACCATTCAGGTGGCCCCCGAAGATTGCACCGGCTGCGCGCTGTGCGTGGAAGCCTGCCCCGCCAAGGACAAGACCCAGGTGGGCCTCAAGGCCATTAACATGGCTGACCAGCCTCCGCTGCGCGAGACCGAGCGCGAGAACTGGGATTACTTCCTGACCCTGCCCGATGGCGATCCCACGGTCACCGCACCGACCACGGTCAAGAATTCTCAACTCCTGCGCCCCTTGTTCGAGTTCTCCGGCGCTTGCGCCGGCTGCGGCGAGACCCCCTACGTCAAGCTGCTTTCGCAGTTGTTCGGCGACCGCAGTGTTATTGCCAACGCCACCGGCTGCACCTCCATTTACGGCGGCAACCTGCCCACCACCCCGTGGGCCAAGAACGCCGAAGGCCGCGGCCCGGCCTGGTCGAACTCCTTGTTCGAAGACAACGCTGAGTTCGGCATGGGCATGCGCCTGACCATCGATAAGCAGGGTGAGTACGCCCGCGAGCTGCTCACCGCCCTGGCTCCCGAAGTGGGCGACGACCAGGTTGCTGCCATTCTCAATGCCGACCAGACCAGCGAGACGGGCATTCGCGAGCAGCGCGCCCGGATTGCGGCCCTCAAAGAAGCGCTCAAGGGCATCAAGAACCCTCGCGCCCGCTACCTGTTGGATGTGGCGGACATGCTGGTGAAGAAGAGCGTTTGGATCATGGGTGGCGACGGCTGGGCCTATGACATTGGTTACGGTGGCCTCGACCACGTCCTGGCTTCTGGCCGTAACGTGAATGTCCTGGTGCTCGACACCGAGGTCTATTCCAATACCGGCGGACAGTCCTCCAAGGCTACCCCACGTGCCGCGGTCGCCAAGTTCGCGGCCAACGGCAAGGGCCTGCCCAAGAAAGATCTGGGCATGATCGCCATGGCTTACGGCTATGTGTACGTGGCCCGCGTGGCGATGGGCTCCAACGACCAGCAGACCTTGCGCGCATTCCTCGAAGCCGATGCCTACGATGGACCGTCCTTGATCATTGCCTACAGCCACTGCATTGCGCACGGTATCGACATGCGCAAGGGCCTCGAGCAACAGAAGCTGGCCGTGTCTTCGGGCATTTGGCCGCTGTATCGCTACAATCCCGCTCTGGCCGAGCAGGGGCAGAACCCGCTCAGCATCGATTCTCGCGATCCCTCGACCTCGGTGCAAGAGTATGCTTACAACGAGACCCGCTACCGTATGCTGGTGCAGTCTGACGAAACCCGCGCCGAGAAGTTGATGGAATCGGCCAAGGAAGACGTTCGCAAGCGCTGGGACCTGTACAAGCAGATGGCTGCCATCCAGTACAAGACCGAAGACAAAGAGTAATCGGACCGTTAGAACCTGGGCCGGCCGTTTGGTCGGCCCAGGGATACCTGATTTTGGAGGAAACACATGGTTGATCTGAGCACAACTTATCTTGGCCTGAAGTTAAAGAACCCGGTGGTTGCATCTGCTTCACCGATCTCCAAGAAATTGGATGGTTTCAAGAAGCTGGAAGAGGCCGGCGCGAGCGCGGTGGTGATGTATTCGCTCTTCGAAGAGCAGATTACCCACGAAAGCCTGGCGCTGGATCACTTCCTCAACCGGGGCACCGAAAGCTATGCTGAGTCACTGACATATTTCCCCAACCTCGACAACTACAACATCGGTCCTGAAGAATACCTGAATTTAATCGCCAAAGCCAAGCAGGCAGTGAGCATTCCGGTGATCGCCAGCTTGAACGGCGTTTCTGCTGGCGGGTGGATCGATTACGCGAAGAAGATGGAAGAAGCCGGGGCCGACGCTTTGGAGTTGAACACATACTATCTGGCCACCGACACCGAATTGACCAGCCAGGAGTTGGAGCAAAATTATGTCGATCTGGTTAAAGTGGTACGCTCCCAGGTTAAAATTCCTGTGGCGGTCAAGCTGAGCCCCTTCTTCACGGCGCTGCCCAACCTGGCCAAGCAGTTGGTCGATGCCGGAGCAGATGGCCTGGTGTTGTTCAATCGCTTCATCCAGCCCGATCTGGACATTGAGACCCTTGAGGTGACCCCCAATTTGCAGTTGAGCACCCCCTCCGAGTTGCGCCTGCCGCTGCGCTGGACGGCGATCCTTTATAGCCGTGTCAAGGCCGACCTGGCTGTGACCAGTGGTGTGCATTCCGCCCAGGACGTGCTGAAGAGCATGATGGCGGGCGCCCGCGTGACCATGCTGGCCTCCGAACTGTTGAAGAATGGCATCGGTCGGGTGGCGGATATCCTCACCGACATGCAGACCTGGATGGAAAGCTACGAGTACACCTCGATCCAGCAGATGCAAGGCAGCATGAGCCAGCAGGCTGTGGCCGAACCGGCCGCTTTCGAGCGCGCCAACTACATGAAGGCCCTGCAGAGCTTCGACGCAAGCAAATTGTACTAGTCTGGCAGTCGCAGTATACTGACATTGTCGTCAGACCCTAAAGGTCTTCCGAGACCTTTAGGGTCTTTTGTTATACACGAAGGAGTTGAAGATGAAACCCATTTCTGTTTTGATTTCTGCGGTGTTGATTTTTATCCTGGGGGCATTCTTTTCCCCACTGGCCGGTGCGCTGGGAACGTCCGCTGCCGCCCAATCGGACGCGCTTCTGATCACCGCTACGCCCGTTCCGCAAACGCCCTCAAAAGAGGATGTCACAACCACCGCGCCTCCGCTGGGCAAAATTACGGTCAGCGGGCAGGCCGAAGTGCGCGTGGTACCGGATGAAGTGGTGGTCACGTTGGGCGTCGAAACCAACGACGAGAGCCTGGCGGTGGCCCGCGCCCAGAACGATGAAATTGTAGCCAAAGCCATTCAAGCTGCCGAGGCGGTAGGGGTGGCAACCAAGGATATTCAAACCGAGTTCATCCAGATTGAGCCGCGCTACAACAGCGATTATGAGAAGCGCAACTTCCTGGGTTACTACGCCCGCAAGACCATTGCCATCACCCTGCGCGACCTGGATCGCTTTGAAGAACTACTGACGGGCTGCTTTGAGGCGGGCGTGAATTATGTCCACGGCGTGGAGTTCCGCACCAGTGAGCTACGTAAGTATCGCGACGAAGCCCGCGAGATGGCTTTGCAGGCAGCGCAAGAGAAAGCCGCCGACATGACGGCAGTGCTGGGGCGCACAGCCGGAGCGGCCCTGGAAGTGACCGAGAACTCTACCGGCTGGTGGTCGGGCTATTCAAGCTGGTGGGGAGGCGGCTGGAGTTCGATGATGCAGAACAGCGTGCAAAATGCGGGTAACGCCGCAGCAGAAATCAGCGGCATGGCCCCGGGAACCATCTCCGTCACCGCCAGCGTGACCGTGGTGTTTGAGATGAAGTAGAGGGATTATCTTTCAAAACCCTAAAGGTCTCCGAGACCTTTAGGGTTTTCTTCTTCGGTCACATCCCCCAAAACACCTTCAGCCCCAGCAAGATGACCCCAATCACAATCACGGTCAAGGGCAGGCCCACGCGCATGTAATCGCGGAAGGCGTACCCGCCGGGGGTCATGACCATGATGTTCACCGGGTGGCCGAAGGGTGTGGGGAAGCACAGCGAGCAGCCCAGCGCCACCGCCATGCCCAGGGCGCGAGGGTCGACGCCCACCTGTCCCGCCGCCACCAGCGCCAGCGGCGCCAACACCAACGCGGCCACCTGGCTGCTCATGATCTGCGTGATCAGCAGCGCCACCAGGATGAGGGCCAGCGCCACCACCAGCGGGAGGGTGTCTCCCAGCACGCCCAGCAGCCCTTGGATGGCCTGGTCCGCCAAACCGGTGGTGCGGATGGCTGTGCTCAGCGGCCACATTCCGGCGATAAGAAACACCGCTTTCCATTCGATGGTGCGGTAAGCGTCGATCATGTCCATGCAGCCGGTGAGCAGCAGCAGCCCGGCCCCGGCGAATGTGACCACCGCGATGGGGAAGATATCCAGCGCCGCCAGGACCAGGGTGGCCAGGGTGATGATCAGCGCAATGTTGAATTTTCGCGGGCGGCGGGCCGCGTCGGGGTCTTCTTCCAGCAGCACCAGGTCGGGATGATGT